>JAKBHQ010000122.1 GCA_021836665.1 Thermoplasmata archaeon | reverse complement strand
TTCCACACTTCTCTGAGCTTACCCAGCTGAAGCAGGTGCCCAGATTACCAACATACGCTTCTAGCTCAAGGTATGATCTCAATGCAATCAGGTTGGTCGTCGTGCGAGGACCGCATTGCTGGCGGCTGTGGATCTAGTTGGCGAAGGTTCTTTAATTAGCCGATTGTCTCTGCAGGTAGAGCTGTACAGGTATTGATTTTCGAGACGGCAATGTGACCAGACAGTCCTTAGAGCCCGAACGGCAATACTCCTTCTGAGTACGGGGTTATTTCGGTAGCTATTCGCTCATGCTCGATGAGAAATGCTTCGAGTGCCTCTTCGATCCCCATTGCAGTAGCCAGTCGCTCCATTCGACCGAGGTCTAATTCGTCGATATCAATATCGTGATAAGGTGGCATGGTCATGTTGGAGTGGGGCGATAGACCAAGGACGAGCCAGTCCAACAGTGCTTTTTCGGGGGTGGCACGCAGGTAGCTGAACCTCTGGTCAAATCGATCCTTTAGGTCCCCAGAGGTGATCATCTTTGGTGAGAGTCGTCGGAAGCTGAAGTACGCCCCAGAGATCGCCCTTATGGTTCCACCCGAAGTACTCGGAGCCGTTGTCGCCATTACACAGGTCACGTCTGGTGTCGGGTTGTTCAATACCCCAGAATCACCTAACACGCTCTGTAGGCTTACTATCGCACCCGTTCTTATCCATCCAGCAGCTTCGGCTATTTTCACGTATGGAAATGCCATGTTGTTGACATATATCCCCTTGACAACGGGCCTTATTATCTCGCCTTCGACCGCCCACTTGATAATTCGAGCGGTGGTAGCTGGTGGAGCATCTATCGCACGAGTTAGCAGGCGTGTCGTCCATACCCGGGGTTGTCCCCTTTCGCGCATCATTCTCAGTAGTTCTAGACGTTTATTCATTTCTCAATCCATTCGTGACTGAGGATTCAAGTCTCACTTCTAATAATACGCATCTATGAACCAGATATTGATTGTGTCATGAGTATTATATTGCCACCAGCGAAAGTATCTTAGACAAGCAATTCTGCCACAAAGTGCTCTTCACATGGCAGTTTGAATGCGCCACCACCTAAGTAACTTTGATCATGATCGTATCAATAAGTCCGGCAGGCGTAGCTTGTGGCAGGTGCACCTTACGGTAGGTGCGTAGTGGTAGGTAGCTCGCCCTTTCTTGGGGGTCGATGACCTTGTTGGTAGTACAGGCGAATGAGACGCTCATCTTTGCCGCGTCGTCATAGCTTAATTGACCCACCCTTACATCCGCACCAGAAACTTCCAGAGGTCGATGATCGATTCAATGCCAGTAATTCCCTGCGTCACGAGTTGACTGGCGTGTCACCCCCTAACCAAACAGTGGGGCCCACCAATAGGCGGATCCACTAAAAGTTTGCAATGTCTTCGTGTAGATGATCTAGCCACATAAATTAAAGAAAGGATCTAGATATGTGTCTAGAGAATGGAAGTGGCTCAAGAAGCGAGAAGCTAAATGAAGCCAGGGAATCTGGGAAAGAACCCTTCCAGATGCGTTTCGAGTATGCAGAAGATCCTCAATCGGGTCATTCCGACACTACGGCAGGTGACCCAACCGGAGGACTCGTTGGGGAGTCCGAAGGGATCGAAGAAGCAAGCGATAAAGACCAAGCCACAGGTCTTGTTTCTGAAGGCCCCTCTGTAATCGGATTACGTTGCTTCGCCGTTGGAGAGTGGCCGTTCATTGCCGTGACGACACCGCAGTTCACCATGATGCCACCCGAGAACTCTCTGACATCGAAGGTACTCTCTGCCGTCGAGCGTCGGCGAAAAGTAGGGTTGGAGGGATCGGAGGGATCTCCGGTTTCTTTGGATGCAGTACCGGTTGTCCTCACCTTTCTACCGTCGGATGAGGAACTTATCTCCGGCGTACTGGTCGAGGTAAGCTGCACCAATAACGGGGTGTTCTGGCGGCGTTTAGGTCGGGTGGATGTAACAGATCAAAACAGTGCCGGCCTCGTCGAGGTGGTGAATCTCTTTGAAGATGAACTCGATGTCGACCTAGACCCCGAGCACACCACTGTAATCGACAAGGCACTTTCTGATATCGAATCATCGAAGGGTCTTTCTGCTTCCAATGAGCTAGCCATCAAACTGACGATGGGCACCATTGATCACGGTGTCATCAAGGCTTGGCAGATCGATGCAGTCATTGTCATGGTGATCCCTTCAGACGATGCGCCAGTTCTTTGGTATATTACAGATCCGGTCGAGCGACTAAGGCGCTTGATAGAGACACTTAATAGCCGAAAGGTCTCCCCACCGGCTGCGTCGCCTTTCACATTCGACAATGGTCTACCCGACAAAAATGAGATTCTCAGGCGCTTCGACACGCTACCAGAGACCAGGCGAGCTGAGGCCACAGCCAAGATCAATGCTATGTACGAGAGAAAAAAAGATCCCGAAAAGGAGCAGTTGAAGTTGCTTGCACAACTACCGGTTCCACAAGGGCCAAGGGTTGCCTATTCCACAAGTGAACTCTCCGTTTTGGTTAGAAATCTCCGCGAGCGGCTTGATCTGGCCCATCCTGGAACGCCAAAGGTTGCCGAATATCTCATCGAGCATTTGGCGTTTAGCAATGCTTGCGTCAAACCCACTGGTTCCCATCTGTTATTGTCTGGCCCCCCAGGAGTCGGAAAGACCAAAATAGCAAAGGAATATGCTCGAGCAGTCGGTCGCGAATTTCGCAAACTCGATCTCGGTGGACTGAGGGATCCGCAGCAGCTTCGGGGGTTTCACGTCACCTACGCCCGATCGGGGCCTGGTCATATCATTACTGCAATTGCCTCATGTGAGACCTCGAACCCAATCGTCTTGCTCGATGAGATCGACAAGGCCAATAGCTTTCAGGGATCTGTACTGGATGTGTTCTTATCATTGCTTGATCCCGACAATGCTGGCTTGTTCGTCGACGATTTCTTAGATGTGCCATATGACTTGAGCGGGGTGACTTGGATCGCTACGGCGAACTCCCTGTACTCCATCCCAGCGCCGCTGATGGATCGTCTTAGCGTGGTGGAGATACCAGGGTATGAAGATGATCAAAAGCGCCTGATAGTTACTAAGGCCATGTTGCCAGAGATTATGGCCAACCTTCATGTCGGCTTGAGACCAACTACCCCAATCTCAGATGCGGTGATCGACCGTCTGATCGAACTCAACTCTGGCGAAAAGGGGCTACGTACTATAAGGCAGTGGTTGGAGACTCTCATTATGAAGTTGATCGTCGCAGACATTGAAGGGAGGGAGCTGGAGCTGGAGCCAAATAACGTGGCTAGCTTCTTAGGTCTCGCTTCTTCCGAGGACACTCATCCGAAACGAACGGTGAATTTGGGCTATCTCTAGGTTAAATAATCCCCTTCCACATCCGAGACTGAGTCCTAGCGGACATGGAAGGGGATGGTATTGACTCGGGTCAAGGTCGCCTGCGAAGCGCCTTGGCCCGCAGATCATCAAGACCACCTCGCCCATGAATCCAGCACATCTCTGGGTCTTTGCCACAAATGGCTGCTCGGCACCCAGTTCATAGAACCCTGGGTCGTCTGGGTTATCTTTGTTCTACACTCCCGATTGATCCTGATATACATCAGCCCCGATGCAATCCAGAATGAGAACTGCCCTTCAGGTAAGGTTAGGTAAAGTCAGGTAAAGTCAGCGAACTCGTTCGAACCAAGCCAGCATCCAGGCTATCGAGAAATATCCATCTTGTGGCAATAGCCAACCAGGCTAGGTCCTTAGAGTGAGCCCCATAACCGGCGAAGCACCATGTTATTGCAATGCATCACGACATAACAGCCAGGTCATTTACCCTTGCGTCAAGACTAAACGAGTAAGGCGCCACTAATGAAATTGGCTGAATCGCTGGTGGGCCTCAATTCTTTCCGGTCCAGTGCAATCTCGTAAAACTCAAAGGAAAGTCCTCACTTACCTACCCGTGGTCTCCTGAGGCTCGGTTATTCCATGCGCTGCTGTGGGTTTCGCTAGGAATCCGTCAAAGAAGTCAACCAGAACTTCATCGCTTTGTGGAGCATTTGCTCCAGGTAAGAGCGATTGATTGACACCCTCCTTACCTAGACGGTCGCATAGACAGCGATGGTCTTAGCTTCTAGCAACGCTTAGTTCAACGGACATTACGTGATGGTGACGAGGAACGTGAGTTCTATAGAACTAGTCCCAGAACGCGCTGAACCTCACTATGGGCACTTCAACCCACAGCACCGAGAGACCACCCTGCCTCATTCTCGTTCAACGTCTGTCCCCACTGCATATATGGAGATCAAGGAAGAAAAAAAGGAGAATGATAATGCAAAAAGTAACATTTGATCTGGCGAACCTGCTGTGGCAACTGGAGTTGCTAATAAAACTCGATCCATCGATCACGGACTCAATCTTTGAGAACGAGTGGGATTTCCCAGTGGCCACAGATCCCAATGGACAGACTGTAGAGATATTGGAACATTTCATCAAAACAGACTTTGACGGATTTAGAGCATTTCTGAGGGCTGTTGAGTCGGGTTTTAAAAAGAACGGATCAACCCCTGGTGTAGTAGGTGAAATCTTCAAATCCTGGGGTGTGCTCGTTTCTCAGAGTAGCAGTGGGCCATACAGGATACTTGGTGTCCAAAAAACCAAAGATCTAATTCATGAAGGTAAAAACGCAAAAGGCATTAACTCTCAAAGACGAGAAGGATTTATGAGGCTGCTCGATCCTCACAGCCTCATTGGGTTCGAACAGAGGGGCATTGCTAACCCCGACAGAGATTTATGTCACAAAACTACCATAGCAAACCTCGTAAAAACAGGCCCGTACAGGAAGTACACGTTCGAGCAAGACGTACTCGAAAAGCTCAGTGAGCTTCGCTCAACCGTTCCCAATTTCACCAACGTGACAGACCGTGTGATAGACGCAGTAAACCTTGCCATGAGATACCATAAGCCAATTCAGATCACACCTATTTTGTTGGCCGGAGAGCCAGGCATTGGTAAGTCCCATTACACAGCAGAACTCTCTAAGTGCCTTGGAGTTCCCCTAGCGAGGGTGGCCATCGACAACCTGCAGGTTGGAGCGGCGCTGGCTGGCTCGTCATATATATATTCGAATTCGGAGTCAGGGGAGGTATTCAAGGTTCTTTCTGAGCAGTGCCACATCAGTCCGCTTGTGGTACTCGACGAGATCGACAAGGCCCAAGCCTCCAGTCATGAAGGTGATCCGCTTAGCCCTTTGCATAATCTTTTGGAGCCGGTATCAGCAAGAGAATTCAGAGACGCAAGTGTACCAATACCAATCGATGCCAGCCACGTGATCTGGGTAGCCACTGCTAACTACTTAGAAAGGATTCCTTCAGCCATAAAAAGCAGGTTCGAAATCTTTGAAGCCGGCGAGCAGAGCGAAGAGACCAAAAAGCTCATACTTAGGAGTATTTGCAAGGAACTCCAAATGGAGTACGCGGGTATCGAATTCTCTGAAGAAGTCCTAGGCATTCTTGTTGATAAAACCCCGAGGGAACAGCACCAGTTGCTACAGCGGGCATTGGCACGCACGGTAAGGCTCGACGAAACAGTAGTTGCTTTGGAGCATTTGATAGCGGTGTTTCCGGGCATCAAGCTCCCGGAGATAGTGAAGGTAAAGAGGTGTCTCGGCTATCTGTGAGCCGCTGCTGGGCGGACACAAGGACCGAATTGTTAGCAAACTAGCAAAGGCCCTCGTCTAAGTATGAGTCAACCCCAGAAATCAGACTGCCATACTGCGAAACTATAAGGACCGGATCTAACCTTGAGGAGCCACCCAGCACCGGGTGGCTCCTGTTTGTTCGAGATCTCTTCATAAGTTACCCAAGGGGGGAATCCAAGCTCGATGCCACAGAAGCAGTCGGAGAGGATTCCGGTCTTGGTTATCAAATCGGAGAGTCACCCCAGGGATACCACTGTGTTTTACCTAGATAATCGAGCCTCATGATAGTCGCAATACATCATTGTGCCTGGGAAATAATGTTCTGCTCGGCCGCATCTCTAGCTCTCTCAGCTTCCTTGATACGCGCTGCTAAGTTCTCAGCCTGGGCAATATGGTGAATCGCTGCCTTGCCATTTTCTAACGGAGCCTCTCTAGCTTTAGCCCTCAGCCACGCTATAGCCACCCGGTACGAGTCAAATTTCTCGCTCTCGGGTACAAGCGACTCATCCTTCCAATCTACTTCCCACAGTGGGACAAAGTAATGGTTCGACTCCATACCTCTAGTCATGGGGACCAAAACGCTTGCAGAAGTGGCATATTTGGAACCCAGTGTGTAGGAACTCCCTTTTAGAGAGGCACTTTGGATAGTAATTGGTGTCGTAGCGTAACCCCCTCGAACCTTCCTTCCTCCATCTTTCATTTCCCCCGTAACGTAATCTTTTTTAAGCGTCTCGATTACTCCGGTTTCGAGATTGCTTACGACTAGCCTCGCGCTACTTTTTGTCCTTCCTTCTTGACCTAAAACCTTCCAAACTTCCCCGTTTCGTACCACCATCTCCCCGCATTTATAGATATTTTCTCTTGTTATAATCCGCTGCCCGATGCGGAAATCGAAGTCGTCAAGTTTCTCCAACGGCAGGAGCTCCGCTTTTACCAACATCCCAACTATCGCCTTGTTAAGTTCTGTGACTGCGTTACCGGTATACCCGATTGCAATCGACTCCTTGTTGAGCGCGATATCCTCCACCATCCTGGACGCAATCTCGTTTCTCGCTTGGGATGCACTAGTCATCGGGTGAATTCGACCATGACCGGCATATGCATAAATAGCATCCGCTGCAGCGTTGCCCCCTTGTCTAAGTGCCTCAGCCGCCCGTCTTTCCCACTCTTCGTTTTGACGCACCACAGTCTCTATTGACGCGGTGGGAATCTGCGACAGGCCGACTTGTTCGGCATAGTCGCCTTTGGCGGTCGCGATAGCTAGGAGAATGCCGCCCTTCTCTACGCTGCCAATTTGTTTATGATCTCCCACGATGACTAGTTTCGAGCTGGAAGCTTGGCAGTAAGCGCTGATGTAGTTAAGTTGCTCGGTCGAAGCTATAGATACCTCATCTAGAAAGAAAAGTTGGCGGGGTCCAGGCTTCGATTTCCAGCTTTCAAGCAACTTTGAGTTATATTTCACGCCAGCCCGTTCACGCTGCTGTGCTAGCCACGCATCTATTGTCCAAGAATTCCCTTTACCCTGCGAAACAGCGTCTTGAACCTCTCCAGCTGCCTTACCCGTGGGGGCAAGACCGGTAACTTGCCAACCGGCTTCTCGAGCTGCTTTTGCAAATACTCCCAGGGCTGTTGTCTTTCCAGATCCCGGCGCTCCGATGAGACATGCGCCCACCGTGTGCGCTGCTGCAAGCTGGGTTACGGCTTCTGCCTGCTCTTCACTTAAACCAAAATTGATGGCGGCCTGGGCGGAATTTGCTACTGCCTCAGCTAGTTCGGAGCTTTGGCTCTTTGCCGTGAGAGCTTCGATTACAGCACGTTCTATTTCAATGTGTTTGCGGGTCGCAAAGCGTTCCTGATGTGGGGTCATCTCCAACGATGGAGAGACGTCACCGACACTGCTATCCTCACTGGTTACTGGCCTGTAGATCGCAATGAGCTCGCCAGTAGCAACTGCCTGGCTGTGCAAAGTTTCGATCCGCGCATTCCACTCTCGTACAGTCTCACTCTCGTTTAACGGTACAATTTTCCTCGCCTCTTCTTCGATCTGCCACCGATTAAGGGTTGGATGTTTTGATTTTTCTACGGCAACGATGAGAGCAGAAACGGGATCGGACACGTATTTCGAACCGACAAGTGTCTTTCTAACCTTCTCGCGTGGCTCTTGTTGCAATCTTGCCAATTTTGCTGCCGCAGTTTTAGCGTTAGCGAGTACATTTGGCTGAAATTGCCGACCTTCTCGTTGCCAATCAGCCAGAAGATCTTTTGTGGTTCCTGATGTATTGGTGCTTTCCTTTGCCTGGCGGGTTGAAAAAACGAATGCCTGGGCTGCTTTTCGTAAGGCCTTAGGAGTCGGTTCTTCACCTCTAGATGTCTCGAATTTTTCTCGCCATTCTTCGAGATGGGCTTCCACTTCCTGCCGCCGTAACGACCAGTGCGAAATAAGTCCTTTGTCTACTCCGAGGATATCTCCCGATGATCCTTTTTCCTTTGTCTGCTCCCAAGCCACCCCGAGATCTTCCGTGAGACCCCTACGCATGATGGCATCAAAGATCATTCCGGCATTCTTTGCCTGAAAGTGAATTTCGCGTGACTCTAAAGCCATATATCGATCTTCAACCAAGCCACGATTCTCAACCAGGATGTGGGAATGAAGTTGCGGTTGGAACTTACGATTGGTCCGATGACGAAAGTCAAACATGTTAGCCGGACCCTCGACCTCAATGATTTTTCCGCCCCCATGCCCCGTACGCACATACCAATGCATCGACCCAATGGCCGTTTCTGCCGCAATACGCAGATGTTTCTCGATGGTCGTTCTGGTGTCATCGTCAGTCATGGCCCATATGACGGAGATTGACTTCGCTACGGAGCACGTCAAGTCGAAAGCCACATTTCTGCGACGGTCATTATTACCTTGGATCTTCAAAATCTCCAACACATCATCCACTGGCAGTACTTCTGGATCTTCGAAAATCCCGTCGGTGCGACCATGAAAACGAGTCGGTGGAGACTCCCCTACTCCTGAGTCGAACTCTTCCTTATCTTTCGCAATGGCGTCTGTATAGTACTTCGCTCGCTCCGCAGGAATCGATGCAATTGATATGCCCATAAAGATCTACCATACTCTCACAAAAAATCACCTACGGTGCCAATGTGTAGCAACACCTCTTTAAATACCACTAGGAGTATCGCGACCTTCTGAAAGTGCAAAATTCAGTCGCGCCGCTTTGATCAAAAACGGGGAATCAAAGTTGAGGTGTTGAGATAATTTTCGAAACAATCCTCACTTTTCACCCTACGTCGCGATGAACTTCATGGCTTACTGAATGAAAATACTCATTAGAAGTGTCGAAGGTGTTTTAGGGGTCT
>JAKBHQ010000444.1 GCA_021836665.1 Thermoplasmata archaeon | reverse complement strand
CTCGGGGATCACGATTTTTCAGGATTAACTCGACCCCGCGGAACATTGTTCCAGATGAATAAGCACTCGTGATGACGTTGTTATCATCAAGCACCGCCTCGATCCTAAGGTGTCCCTCGATTCGCGTAATCGGGTCGACAACGATATGCGAGGTCATTCCCCCTCCTTCTTTTCTGTAGTACCGCCCGATGGGGCGTCAGTATTTGAACTAGATACCGTGGCCGGGACCTTCTCCCTGCCACCAGCGGCTGAGGCGATAGCGTGAGCGACAATTCCCACCCCAACAACCGCCAATAGACCAAGACCAAACTTGTCAGCGCCTGCCTCGACACCGAGCCCGGCAATTCCCGGTGCATGAATATTTGCATCTATCATGGGACGCTCATAGGCGAGGGTATCCCAGAACTCCGGTTGCGAACAGCCGATACAACCGTGGCCGACACCTATCGGCCAGTTTGTACCTTCGTTATACCTAACAATTGAGCAATTGTTGTAGGTGAATGGCCCCTTGCAGCCCATCTTGTAGAGGCAGAAGTTATTTTGCGCACCCAAATCCCCCCACTGCTGAACATATTCGCCAGCGTCAAAGTGCGCACGTCGTTCGCAGTTGTTGTGGATCAAATTCCCAAACGCCCAAATCGGTCTACCGGTTGAGTCGAGGGCGGGTGCGGCACCGGTCAAAATGTAATGGATCAGTGTTCCCACGAAGTTAATCGGGTTCATAGGGCAGGCGGGAATGTTTATAACCGGCGTGCCGCTGACGACCGAAGAGACCCCGACGGCATTTGTCGGATTCGGATAAGCCTTTGGAATCCCTCCGTAATATGCACAAGCTCCGGCGCCTATTACGAGCGCAGCTCCCGCAGATAGCTGCTGGACTTCCTCGTAAAACGTCTGGCCCGCAGCACCAATGGTGCAGTAGGCTCCACTTTCGCCCTGAGGAATCGCTCCCTCTACTACCAGCACATACTTACCCTTATACATCTGGGCTGCAGTCTGCTTGCGAAGCTCACTTTGAAAACCGGCGGCCGCCATAAGTGTCTCGTGGTACTCAAGGGATATCGTCTGAAATAGCAGTTCCTCGACCGTCGGCCCCGCCGATCGAATGAAAGCTTCTGAGTTTCCGGCGCAGTCTTGGCCTTCAATCCAGATTACCGGAACGCGGTTCAGCAGCGATGCTGCCTCTGCAACTTGCTTCTCGAACATGGGCGGCAGCATCAGAGCTGCGGTCATCGCCGAAGCCCACATCATAAAGTTGCGGCGGCTAAGTCGATGCTCTACGAGTAGTGCTGGTAGCGAAAGTCCACTTAGTGGCTCCATTGCCTCTACCTCTTTGAGCCTCGCCTGATACTTCTGTTTCAGTGCGAGCTGTTCAGAATCGCTCTGCTGCGACCCTCGATGCCGCAAGGCACCGCTGAACAATGAACGCCGATCCAAATCCATGTTTAGTCCTCAATTTCTACTGATTTGAGTGTTATTTCGTGGTTAGGGGCTGATATGGTTTCGCTACTTTTGCAGCTTGGACAGATCCCATTTGGAGAGTCGGCATTGCTGAAGTCGATCCCGCAGTCTAAACAGTGATACATTCGCTCGGCACTCTCGACAACCAACTCCGCATTAGCAAAGTTGGTACCTTCGCTAGCATGAGCGAAAGCCATATCAAGACTTTCGCGTTCAAGGGCGCCAGCCCCGGCCTCAACAACAATACGGACTACACGATGGCCCTCATGACCAGAAATAGCGCGTTTCACCGCCGCGGCGAGCTCCTCCGCTATTCCATGCTCGTGCATGAATTTCCTTTCCCCCAAGGTTTCTGAGACTTGATGAACAGCCGTCCCCTGGCGGCTCACCTCGAAGCAGTCTCAGGTATGAGGATATCGGAAAGTAAGGGGCAAAAGTCCCTATCGATAGGGAAATATTCACCTAGTGAGAAATATCAATAGAATTTCAACAATTTGACTCTTTAGTCCTCCGACAATAAAAAGAGTTTTCTCTAATTTCACTGTAGTTGACTAGTTTGATCGGCTTTTACTTTACCGGAATAAGCCCATGTCAGAAGGGTGCGCAATGTATGTTATCCCCATGGTCTGTGTGGCTTTGATATAAGCGATAAACTTTCCAATCTGAGCAACTCTGTAAGCCCTAACTGCTTGAGGCGGAAAAATTTATGGAGGAAAAGGGAAAATAATACGAGCCAGCCTAGATCACTCCGACTGGTTGGTCACGTCAAAAGGTTCCGGCGGTTATCGTGTTGAGATGCTCGGGCACGGTGCTTTGAACTTCAAGGGCAACCTTGAAAAGGTTTTTAATTCGCCAACAAAGATTGCCGCTGTCGCATTTTTACTCGGAGGACTTTATCTAGCCGCAAGGATTCTCGTGGCTGGCCACGGAGACGCAGCATCCTTGATCGTTGCGGGTAGCCGGTATGTCGAGTCAAACAAACTCGGCATCCCCATTCCGATAATCAAGGGTTCAGGATACGACGGCCAGTTTTACTTCCGGCTAGCCTTGGACCCCTTCTCCTTCGCAAGATCACACTCTGGGATAACTTTCGATAATCCCTTCAGAGCGCAACGGATCATATTCCCCCTACTGGCATGGTTGACCGCCTTGGGAAATCCTCACCTGGTGCCAATTTCGATGCTGGTAGTTGAGCTACTCTCCTGGATTTCTATCACCTATTTTGCAGCGCAATTGGCCACAACAGCCGGCAGGAGCCCAGCCCTCGGACTGGTGGTTGCGGCGTTCCCAGGCTATTTCTTTAGTGTCGGGCGCGACCTCACCGAACCAACTGCCACTGCATTACTGCTAGCCGGCACCTTCTACCTTCAGAAGGCCCGCTACTGGAGAGCGGCCTCGTTTTTGAGTCTCTCGGTTCTCACCAAAGAAACGGGTATGGTGCTGGTATTTTCGTTGTTTGTCCTATGGGCGATAGCGCAATTCGATAGGTCAGGATCAACAAGTAGGGTTCGCGTGCCCTTTTATACCTGGCTAATTCCCCTACTTTTCTTTGGGGCCTGGCAGCTCTTCTTACGACTAGTCGAACGAAACGAGCCACTCCGCAGTGACATTTCGGGAAATCTTTCACTGCCTGCTATTGCAATGATCCGGGGTATTTGGGACCGAATACTGAACCCCATTCCCCTGGGAAATACCCTTTGGCTCATCCAGTTCGGCACGTTGACACTGCTAGCTATCTTCACTCTTGCGAAACTACGGTCAAAATCGGTTCCATCTCTCTTTAGGGTCACCTTTGTCACGATGCTTGCCCTCGCAATAAGCCTTTCAAACGAAATATGGCTAAATGACAACTATCTGCGCAGCGTTGACCTCATATGGGTATTCGGTTGGCTCATATTAATCTTTTCTGGATCGCCAGTTCAAAAGAGTTATTGGGTCCTATTGGTCGCCACGGCAATGACTGCGACACAGTTGGTGTTCTTCATTTAGGCACAAATCAACCAACGAGCGTCTCATCGGTCGGTCCACAACATACAATACTTCGGCCATTGGATGCCCTGCTTGGTGGCCCTGCTTGGTGGCCCTGCTAGGTGGCCTTGCTTGGTGGCCTTGTTCGATTGATATATCTTCGTCTAACAGGCCTGGACCATCTAATTATTGCAACCTAATCATTGCAACGATATCAGGTCCGAGCCGCTTCGTCCTGGTCCAGGGGTCACGCTCAATTCTCGAGGGCTGATCTTCTCGCCACAGGACGAACAGATGGAAACTGACTCACAAACCGACCCACATCTTTCATGCACAACCAGTAGAGGTGGCCCTCCGGGAGCGGCATATCGATCGCCCCATTGCTTCATCGCATTTAGCACCGGCCAAAGATCGCGTCCCTTTTCAGTAAGCCGGTATTGGTCACGGGGCGGATGGTCGCAGTATCTAACTTTTGATAGAACTCCTGCTTCAACCAGTCGAGCAAGCCTCCTCTGCAGTATGTTACTAGATATTCCAAGGCGGCTTTTAAACTCATCGAACCTGCTTACACCCAGAAACGCATCGCGAACGATCAACATGGTCCACCACTCGCCTACTGCATCTAAGCACTGAGCGACCGAGCAGTCCATGTCCGAAAAGCTCTTATGTTCCATGTGGCCAATTGTAGTCACTTGCATAATAGAAGTTAGCAGGTATAGTATTCGTAATGAAGTTGACGTCGAGAAAAACTAAGAACCTGGGTCACGAAGGCAAGTCAACTGCGATATTTGTGGTCACCGCGCTAGGCGCTTATATGGCCTCATTGGATCTTTCGATCGTTAACGTGGCTTTTCCGTCCCTCGAAAGGTCCTTCCCTCACGATGCGACCTCCACGCTTGCCTGGGTAATAACCGGCTACAGCGTCGTTTTCGGGTCTCTCCTTGTCGTAGCGGGTAGGACAGCAGACCGTCTCGGAAGGCGCAAGGTCTTTTTCTGGGGTCTCGCTGTATTTTGCGGTGGCTCTGCAGTATGTGGCCTTGCACCTTCGGTTGCTATTCTGATCGTGGGCAGGGTGATTGAAGGAGTCGGCGCAGCTGCGATGCTCCCATCGTCCCTGGGACTACTGCTCGGTGCGTTCAACGCCGAACGAAGATCGCAGATGGTGGCATTGTGGGGTGGAATCGGGGCATTAGCGGTAGCTACAGGTCCATCACTTGGTGCCAGCCTCATCTCAATAGCTAGCTGGCATTGGATCTTTTACGTCAATGTTCCTCTCGGTCTAGTCGCATGGCTCTTCGGTCGTTCGGTGCTGGTCGAGTCAAAAACAGACAGCGAGAAAGCGACACCCGACTACCTAGGTGCGGTGCTCGTAGCGTTGGCCCTCGCCGGAATCGTCTTAGGGATATCACAAGGCCCAACCTGGGGCTGGACAAGCGCATCAATTATCTCGTCTTTCGCCACCAGCATCGTTTTGGGCGTCGTATTCCTGTTCCGATCCGCTCACCATGAATCGCCGGTGCTCGACTTGAATCTTTTCTCGCAGCGCTCATTCACGTTTGCGAATGCTGCGACCTTGTTATATGCAATGGGCTTCTTTGCAATGTTACTGGGCAACATCCTGTTTCTTACCAGCGTGTGGCACTACTCAATACTCTCTGCTGGCCTTGCGGTAACTCCTAGTCCTCTTGTGGTGGCCGCCGTCTCGGGCCCCGCCGGAAGGTTGGCATCGAGAATCGGCTTCCGCCGGGTCCTGACGATTGGTTCGATACTCTTCGCTGGCGGATTGGCCTGGTACGCTCTTCTTATCGGTCTACACCCCGAATACCTCGCCCTTTGGCTCCCGGCTACCATCATCACCGGCCTCGGCATCGGCTTCACCTTTCCAGTTTTGAGCGCAGCGGCGGTCTCTAGCCTTCCCAAAGAGAGATTTGCGGTAGGTAGCGCCGTAAATCAGACGGCAAGACAAATTGGAGGCGCCTTCGGTATCGCCTTGATGGTAGTCATTCTCGGATCGACCCATAGCTCCGTAGCCGCCTTGATTAACTTCCATAACTTATGGTGGTACGCTGCATCGATGGCTGCGATGTCTGGTCTGGCAAGCCAACTGATCCGTACGCACGCGCCACTTGATACGGCTAATTAAAACCTGACGAAGGGTAACAATCCCCGAGCTTGCGTCGCAGTTATTTCGTCCTCCGCACCTGCATTCAAGCCTGCGAGCCGTTCGTAAACGGATGAGTATTTTCCCAACAAAGCAAAAAGAGCACTTGCCACCACTCACCAAACCGATATGCGACATAATATTCAACGAGCCCGGCCCGTCCTAGGCAAACTGCATTGGTCGGGGACAATTACGCAGATCAGGGGCACGAATACCACTCAGGTGATTGGCTTACACATAACTCGACAGGCACGAATGTCCTGCCCTAAAAATAATCCCTCGGCACTTTCGGAATCTATCAATCGATCGCTATGAAAGCTACGGTGAAATGGCGAACCGTGGTAAGCCACTCCTGAGACTGCTCCACCACGAAATGAGATTGGGCCAAATGTGATTTGGAATCGAAACTGCTAACTATTGGCTCGGCATAGACAAGTATTTATCAGTGGCGCACCGCTGGTGGCGTAAGACGCTACGACTTAGCCAAGCTGCACCACCTCGCTCCACGCCAGGCACCATCATCGAGGTCGGCGATTGTCTATGCCAGGGCATCCACAAACCGACAAAAGGGTGACTTGGTGCGTCAGGTGGCACTACCCGAATCCTTCAGCGCGGCTAACGGCTGGAGCTGCGTGTTCGCGCTTCCTGAATTTGTGGGCGCTAACGGACTCGAACCGCCGACCTCAGCCGTGTGAAGGCTGCGCTCTAACCAACTGAGCTAAGCGCCCTAGAGATATCGAACCTACCATGACATACGATCAATCGCTGCGCATAAATTGCTCATTGCCAACCTGAGGTTGCCGCTTTCCAGCCGACCATCTTCGGAGCCTAGAAGCTTTATTCATCGCTCTTAGTGCTTTAATCTGACTAAAGAACGTATCTATCGGGTATCTGGTGCCAAAAAACAACTGATTATTGACCATTGACATCGGGTTTAATCCCGAAATTCGAAGTGACGATCTGGACTCCCTCACTTAAATCGGACCTACCGTGACGATTGGTTCACAGCCGAAGTAGATGTGACGATTTAGTGGCCAAGACGGAAGCGACCACACATTCAAATCGGTTCATCTAAGACTCGAGAAGGTTCAGTACTATATAATACAACACACGTGTTCGCTAGCTCCTGTGGCGGAGGCAGGGAGAGGACGCTGGCGCCTTTGCGCATATAAGCGGTAGGCCATGACTTGAGCATGACTTGAGCATGACTTGAGGTGGCCATGTCCAGTCGGTCGACCAGATCGTGTCCCCATGCTACCTTCGGCCATCGGTCAGGCAAATCTCAAAGATTTATCCAGCGCCACGGGTCAAGCAGAACCCATTCATAGTGCATAGACTTAGAGCCGTGAAAACTCCTTTGTCTAAGACTGAACAGAAGGTCGGCTTTGCGATCCTCCTGTACGCCCTTATAGCCATTTGTGCGCTTTGGATACCAAAATTTGGCGAACACGTCGCCAAGGGGGTGAAGAGTGATCCGAAGCTCTACTTAGCGGAGGGCGTCGCACTGATAATCATTGCTGCGTTATCCATATGGAGGAAGAATCGGATACTTGCCGGCGGATTTACTATCCTCGTCGCCTTTGGACCTTGGGGATCACTAATAGTGTTTGCCCTACCTATGCTCGCATTTGGAAGCTTCACCCTTTTCAAGAAGGATCCAGAGGTCATGAAGCGGCGGCGCGAAGAGATAGCTAGAAAGCGCCAAGAGAAGTCGACTAAACCGACCGCTACCGGTGCCGATGGACGTGCGCTCCCACAGGCGTCAAAACGGTACACCCCTCCCGCAAAATCCAACTCAAGGTCCCGAACAAAAAAGTAGCTTTGCCGGGGTCGCAGGCAAGATTGAATTTGCGCCTAGTCTAAGGCACTGCCGGAAGGCAGAAAGGTTGGACCCTTGATTGGTCAGTCGCTAGCTGGAAAAAGAATCTTCCTTACCGGAGGGACGGGCTTTGTTGGCACGGCCTTTGCGGAGCGTGTTCTTCACAATCTCCCCGACACTGAGCTCGTCCTTCTCGTACGGCCGGGGCGTCGAGCAACCGCCGAAGACAGGATGCGGCGGGAAATCCTGAACAACAACTGCTTCGACACCCTAAAAGAAGAGCTCGGCAAGGAAGGTTTTCAAAAACAGATTGCCAGCAGAATTTCGGCCGTGGCAGGAGACGTGTCAAAGGATGGGCTCGGCCTGGACGATGAAGGCTTCCGAATCCTTGGAAACTGCGACGTAGCCGTCCATTCCGCAGCCACCGTGAGCTTCGACGCTCCATTGGATTCCGCAATTGAAGTCAACTTACTCGGACCTTCCAGGGTGGCTGAGACCTACCGAAAGGCGCTAAAGGCCGCCGACCACCAGGGAAAGATGGTATCGGTATCGACGGCGTATGTAGCGGGATCTAGGAAGGGAAAGGCGTTTGAGGTCTCACTCAAAGACTCGCCCCTATATCCCGATCTCCCCTGGAGACAAGAGGTTGATGCGGCCCGGAGGATGAAGCTCGATATCGACAGCCAGAGCCGCTCTCCCGAGAAGTTGAAACAGTTCAGGGAGGAAGCCCAGTCGAGCTACGGAGCGGCCGGGGTGGCTCTGTTAGCCCAAGAGACCGAGAAAAAAAGGGTCGATTGGGTTAGGAAGCAGATGGTGAAGCTCGGTCAAGCTCGGGCCCAGAGCCTTGGGTGGGCTGACGCCTACGCCTATTCTAAGGCACTAGGCGAAATCGCCCTGGAGGAGAATAAGGGTGACCTCGCCGTCTCGGTCGTTAGGCCATCGATTATCGAATCCGCCCTTCAGCTCCCGTATCCAGGGTGGATCAGGGGATTTCGCATGGCCGAACCAATCATCGTCTCCTTCGCTCGGGGCCTCTTGGGCGAATTCCCCGGGGTACCGGAAGGAACCGTGGACGTTGTACCCGTGGACTTAGTAGTCTCAGCCATGCTGGCCGCCTGTGCAATCGAACCTTCGGACACCATGAAGTTTTATCATGTCGCATCGGGTTCGGTAAATCCATTGAAATACGGACAGCTCGTCGACCTAGTAACTTCCTTCTTCGGTGAAAATCCAGTTCTCGATTCGAAGGGCCAACCCATCGCCTTGCCAAGTTGGAAATTCCCTGGCCGAGGCCGAGTACAAGGACAGTTAAAGAGGGCAACCAAGTTGCTGTCGATTGCAGAATCGGTCTCAACGAGACTTCCCATCCGTTCAAAGCAACTCGAAGCCGCCGGCGGTCTGACCGAAAAGAGGGAGATCGCAGAAAGAGCCCTCGGATATGTCGAACTCTACGGAGCGTACGTCGAGACCGAGGCAATCTACCAGGTCGACAACCTGATGCAACTTAGGGGACTCTTAGACGAGGGCGACCTTGAGCACTTCGACTTCGATCCAAAACAGATCGAATGGGAATCTTTCGTCTACAACGTCCACCTACCATCGGTAGTGGAGCATTCTCGTATAAAAACGACCTACACCAAAAAGACCGGACCGACCAAACGGGAACGGACCCTTGCCTCTCTACTCGCTCCGTCTCAATCGCTAGTCGCATTCGACCTTGAGAACA
>JAKBHQ010000018.1 GCA_021836665.1 Thermoplasmata archaeon | reverse complement strand
GGTCGTCCTTCGGGGACGGGCTTTGACTTAGATTTTGTCTTACTCACTTCTACCTCTAGTCGGCTAGGTTGCTAAACGTGATCACAATGGACGTAGTTGCCTATGAGAAGATGGTAGCATCCTGTCTTCGCAAGTACCCGCTGGAAGCCTGTGGGATACTACTCGGGACCCTCCACAGGGTGACCCGGGTGGAACCGGCGACAAATATCGAGAATTCGGCACGAATTTATACCATCGATCCGAAGGCAATGCTCTTCGCTGATCGGCTTGCAGAGGAACTTAAGGCTGAGATAATCGGTGTCTATCATTCACATACTCATTCGGAGGCATTCCCATCGCCGACTGACGTGTCGCAGGTACCCGACCCGACGTGGTATTACGTTCTGGTTTCCTTTAAAAGGGCCATCCCAGAGGTCCGAGCTTATGAGATAGTTGACGGGAAGATAACCGAGACTCCTCTTGTTGTTGAAAGTAGTAAAAGCCAATAGGATTAGTCGGGTTTTGGGAGGGGTCGATGGCTCACGTAAGGTTACCAACGGTGCTTAGGCCTTCAGCGGGTGGCAATTCTTCGTTAGAAGTGAACGGTGAGTCGATCAGAGAGATCCTAGAGGCTATTTCATCGAAATACCCGCAGTTTGCAAGTCAGGTTCTAACCGAAGATGGCGAGTTGCATAAGTTCGTAAACGTCTACCTGAACGACGATGACGTGCGGTATTTGGAAAAGCTAGAGACAAAAGTGGGGACGGACGATCGAATATCTATCCTTCCGGCTGTGGCCGGTGGGATGGAATAGCATGCTCTACTCATCCATATTGGAACTCGTCGGCGATACTCCGATGGTTGACGTGTCTAACCTAAGTCCCAATCCTAAGGTGAAGATTTACGCCAAACTGGAGGGGCAAAATCCTGGCGGGTCGATCAAAGATCGAATTGCGTTGAATATGATCGAAGAGGCTGAACGGGATGGAATTCTAAAACCTGGGGTACCCGAGCAGGTTCTTATAGAGCCATCTTCGGGGAATACCGGAATCGGGCTCGCTTTGGTATGCAGGCTGAAGGGGTATCGACTCAAGATCGTATTGCCATCAAATGTTTCCATCGAGAGGAAACAGTTGCTTCAGATTTGGGGGGCCGAGATCATCGAGTCTCCCGGAAGCGAAGGCTCAAACGGTGCAGTTCGATTAGCCATGAAGCTTGCTTCGGAGAATTCCAGTTGGGTCTTTCTCTACCAGTATGCCAATCCGGCCAATCCAATGGCTCATTACCAATCAACTGGGCCGGAGATTTTTCGCGATGTGCCGGATATTACGCACTTTGTCGCGGGTCTAGGGACTGCGGGAACATTGATGGGTGTTGGGCGATTTTTAAAGGAGCGGAACCCACAGATACAGCTGTGGGCTATTGAACCTCCTTCGGGAGAAATGGTAGACGGGCTCCGGAGCTTGGATGACGGATACATACCTCCGGTTTTCACCGATAATCACGGGGCAGAACTCCTTGATCGGAAGATTGTAGTCGGTCCTAAGGAGTCGATCGTTTGGACAAGGCGACTGCTCGAGGTCGGTGTGTTTGCCGGAATCTCCTCGGGCGCAATTATGGCTGGGGCCGTGAGGTGTGCTTCGACGATCGACGAGGGTGTAATTGTTACGGTCGTCTGCGATGGTGGGTGGAAATATCTATCGACACAAGCTTGGACCGCCGATGTAGATGAAGTGGTCGAAAAGGCAAAGTCGACCATCTACTTCTAGGGACTTGAAGACAACTTGGATCTGGATTCAGGTGTAGATTCATGCCTATGGCAAATGAACTATTTAACTGGCTTTATCGCGACCTTGAGGATCAGGCGAGCGCCATACTTGAGCCGGCGAGTTTCAACTACTATCGATCCGGCGCCACAAAAGAGCGGACCTTGGCGAGATCGAGGGATTCATGGGCGAAATACGACTTTATTCCTCGAATACCGGTCGAGCGCAAAATGGTGTCAAGCCGTTCGCAGTTCTGCACCGTTGACCTTGCCGCCCCCATTTATGTGGCGCCTATGGCTTTTCAGTCCCTATTAAATAGTGGAGCTGAGTCTAAGTTCGCACTAGCGGCTAATTTAGTGAACGTTCCATACTGCCTGTCATCTCGAACGACGACCCCAATCAACGAGGTGGCCGAGGTCGCTGCGGATCCAGTCGAACAGAAGAGGCTTTTTGGACAGTTGAGTGGATTCCACAAATACATGCTCGAGCATTTTTGGGAGAAGGACAAGGCATCTCCGAACAGTTCGAAACTTTTTTTCCAGGTCTACTTTATGGCCGAGCAGGAGGTAACTTTTCAACTTGCTCAAGAAGCGAAGTCGAGTGGCTTCTCGCTCTTGTTTCTTACCGTAGATACGCCGGTTCTTGGAATGCGCCTTTCGGACTTGAAGATGGGTTTTGTCCCACCCGAAGGGTATGCGGACAAACTTTATGATCGACTCGTTGCGCAGGGCCGACAGTCCAGTTTCAACAGTTCCGGTGAAGTTCCATTTCAGCCGAAAAGTCGGGACAATGCGCTAAATCAGGATCCTGCTATTGGACTCGGGGCTACGAAACTTCTCAAAGACAGGGTTGACCTACCAGTTGCAACCAAGGGGGTTATAAGTCAGGCTGACCTCGCTATAGCGATTGCACATGGAGCGGAAGGGGTGGTGGTTTCGAACCACGGTGGGCGGCAGCTGGATGACACGATTGTAACCGCCAATACCTTGTGGGGATTTTGGGATAATTTTGATCCGTTTAGGGTTTCTGTGGATGGAGGTATCGCGAATGGCGCCGACGTAGTTAAGGCACTTTGCATGGGAGCGGGATCGGTAGGAATTGGCCGAAACGCGGCTTGGGCATTTGCATCTGGCGGTGCCCTTGGGGCGGCCGCTTATCTCATAGAAGTGCGCATAGAGATCGAATATGCGATGACGCTTCTTGGGGTGGGATCTGTTTCAGAGCTCGACAGAAGTTATATTACTCCCCGAATGATGCCTTAGGCATCACACTAGGTCCAACTTTGGTTGCTGCACTCACTGCCCTAGCTGCGAGCTGGGTCGTTGTGATTTAGAGAAGGAAAAACAAGTGCGGTGCCCGCCGAAGGAAGGCGAAAGGTACTTGGCAAAGAGGTCTTTTCGAAAAGAAGAGACCGATAAAGTTTCTCAACCGTCGGACCTCGGCGCATAATAGGCGAAATCCATACCGGCGCGCCAGCGTTGGTCGAGTTGGACCGATGCCGGTTATTTGATGTTATGAATTATCTGGGAACCGTCCGACGACCAGTCCGACCAACTCTTTGAATGCCGAGCGGGTTCGATCTATTGATTCTTGGGAATGGTCCGAAACCAGCAGGCTGAGATAAAGACCACGATATGCCCAAAGGAACATTCTTGCAGTAGGGGATAGTTCATCCGCCGGGTAATCCGCCTTCTCTAAGATGGACGCTATCCCATCGATCCATAGCTGTTCTGAATCGAGGACACTTGGATATTTTTCAGGCTCCCTCATTGCCAGAGCGTAAAGTTCGAATTGTGCCATTCCTAGCGGAAACTGCTTGCCGTCAGACATGACGTCCCAAAAGGCTAATGAGAGTTCCTCGAACTTGTTGACGGGTACATTTTTGAATTCGTCTAGCAGTGGCAAGTCTCTAAATCGAACTGTCTCCAGGATTTCTACCAGCAGAAAGTCCTTAGACTTGAAGTAGTAGTTGAGGGTATTGCTCGACACTCCCAAGGTACGCGCGCACCCTCGGTAACTCCAGTTGGCCAAGCCAACGCTGAGCAAATATTCCGTTGCGGCTTTCAGGAGGCGGTCCTTGGTTTGGTCGAAATGCACAGACCTCTTAACGGCTGCCGATCCAACGGACTGGCGTTTGCCTTCGAACCGATCTTCACTCATCTGTAAAACCTTTGATCTATCTCTTAGACGCCTACAAGCCCGTTGGCCGCAAAGCTAGAAGAACTAGATCCTCCTGTTCAAGACCTATTTATAAGTATTTGTATAAGAGTCTAGCCTAATTTCGTTCCGGTAGGACGATGGTTGGTGTGGAAAGTCACATCCGTCACCAACAGCTGTTGATCAAAGCGCCCGCTCCGCCTTTTTGGGGCTAGCCCTGCCGCTGGTAACTGCATCTGGACACGCCGGATCTGTTTTGTGATTGCCGATTGGACTTCGTCGACGGCCCAGTGAAACCAGATTGAGTGCTAGGAGGTGACATCTTTCTCCTTAGTGGATGGTAGTTTGCGCAAGTTTGAGGAGATGGTCGGCTTGTAAGGCAATCTGAAGGAACCGATCGATTAGGTGACCCGCAGCGATCCTGGCGGTTCACCCGGTTGGAGGCGGAGACTCTTCGACGAGATGCTCCTATTAGTTAGGAGAAGATACTTCAAGCCCTAGGCTCTTTCGCAATGGATAGTAGACCGATTGGATTTTTTGATTCAGGCCTTGGTGGACTCAGCATTCTAGCGGCCGTAAGGGACCTGCTCCCTTTGGAGTCCAGCGTTTACTTTGGCGATACTGCTCGCTATCCCTATGGTTCGAAACCACAAGAAGATGTCGCAGCGTTTGCCCTGCAAATAGCGTCCTATCTGGTTGAAGTGTATGACGTAAAGATGATCGTGGTGGCGTGCAACACGGCATCAGCCGCAGCCTTAGGTATCCTTAGATCCGAATTAACCGTGCCGGTGGTTGGAGTTATTGAAGCAGGTGTTAGGGCGGCGTCGGTTGTATCTGGTTCCTCGAGGGTTGGCTTGATAGCAACGGTAGGAACGGTCGGCTCGGGTGCATACCAGCGCAGCTTCTCGGAGGTCGCCCCGAATGTCGACTTGACCTGTCAAGCTTGTCCTGGTTTTGTTGAGTTGGTTGAATCGGGTGAGGCAGAAACAGAATCCGCTCGAGTGTTAGCCCGAAGGCTGTTGGAGCCTATCTTGATGGCAAAAGTTGATACCCTTTTGCTCGGTTGCACTCATTACCCATTCTTAGCAAGGACTATTCAAGACGTGATGGGCAGAGATGTCATTTTGGTGTCATCTTCGGAAGAGACGGCTTTCGAGGTACGTCACATGCTGGAAGGGAATGGACTGGCGGCGAAGGACGCGACAAAGATGCCTTCAGAAGTATTTATCTCAAGTGGCGACCCTGCAACCTTCGGTAGACTCGCCGCTAGCTTGCTTGGACGCAGAATTGAGAGTGTTAGACAAGTGGAAACCTCGGAGCTGACGAGGAACTTTGAAAAAGGACGGAACGGACTATGAGATTTGATGGGCGTTTGCCGGATCAGATAAGGCCGATCGAAATAGTGCGGGACTATACGGAAATGGCACTCGGTTCTACGCTCATTTCTGTAGGTAGAACTAAAGTTCTCTGCACCGTTTCAATGGAGGATCGGCCACCCCCATGGCTGAGGGGGACTGGTAAGGGGTGGGTTACCGCTGAGTATTCGATGCTCCCCGGCGCTTCACCGGAGAGGATTCCACGGGAAGCTGTCAAGGGCAAGCAGTCGGGCAGGACTCAGGAGATTCAGCGATTGATTGGGCGCTCCTTGAGGTCATGTGTCGACCTGGGATTGTTAGGGGAGATCCAATTGAATGTGGATTGTGATGTTCTCCAGGCAGACGGGGGTACGAGGACCGCCTCCATCACCGGAGCATTTGTAGCTTTGTCAGACGCTTTGACAAGGCTGACAGAGGCCAGACAAATCAAGTCAAATCCGATTATTCGCAGCTGCGCTGCGGTGTCCGTGGGTGTAGTCGGAGAGGACGTACTCGTCGATCTCGACTACTCCGAAGACTCCTCGGCCGAGGTCGATATGAACATAGTTATGGATGACGCCGGTCGATTTGTCGAGGTGCAGGGAACGGCGGAAGGCGCAGCATTCTCTAAAGGCCAACTAGTAGACATGATCAGGCTGGCGGAATCGGCTATTGGTGAGCTACAGATTGCTCAGGAGAAAGTGCTTAAGGTGCCACCTTCTAAAAGGCAGATCAAGAGGTGATCTTCCTGGCCACCTCCAACGCTCACAAGGTCGAAGAGATAAAGAGACTCTTGCCAGGAATTGAGCTGGCACCGCGACCGAGCTGGGTTCCCGAAGTAGTCGAAGATGGTGACAGTTTTGAAGAGAATTCGATCAAAAAGGCAAGAGCCATTTCATTAGCTACTAGCCAACCGGCAATTTCCGACGATTCCGGCTTGGAGGTAGATGCCCTAGATGGCTCGCCGGGGGTTAAGTCAGCACGTTATGCCGGAGAAAATGCTAGCGACGAGGGCAACGTTTGGAAACTCCTTGGTGAACTTGAGGGAGTTTCGAACCGCTCGGCGAGATTTGTCTGTGTGGCAACCTATTTCATGCCCGACCAAAGTTTCCGAACATTCAGAGGTGATGTAGAAGGTTGGTTGCTTGACCATGTAACTGGAAATGGCGGATTTGGATACGATCCGATTTTCGTTCCTTTCGAAGGAGATGGAAGAAGCTTCGCCGAAATGTCAATGGACGAAAAGGCACAGTATTCGCATCGCTCGCGTGCATTTGAGGGGCTCCGAAACTATTTGGATGCCACAAGGGAAGTCTAAATCAGACAGTTTGCGGATGAGAATGGCGATGAGAATGGCGATGAGAATTGGTCGTGGAAAACAGGACCCTCCGGTTGAAAGCGAGCGCGGGTGGCCCAGCACCTCTTCCCAGAGAACCAGCTATCGTCTGCTGGGCGGGCACAATGAACATAAAAATTATGCGAATATGAAAGTTGTCCCTAGCTCGAGGCAGTGGCCAATGCTAGCTGGATAGGCCTGAAGGAGCGGACCCTGATCAAGGTGTAGGATTGAGTCAACGGCTTAACATCCTTGTTGTCGCGGGTTCCGAAGGGCGATTCCTTGGCAGGGGACGACAAACAGTTAGTTTGTGCGGGCGGGGAGACTCGAACTCCCAAGCCTTTCGGCACTAGAACCTAAATCTAGCGCGTCTGCCAATTTCGCCACGCCCGCTCGGAAGAACACACTAGTTGGCGAGAGGTGCCGTCGCATACATATTGTGCCTTTATGGCCCTAATTCGCTCGTCCTCAACATTTACGCAAAGTGTTCGCGATAGGATAACCTCTCAGATATGTCAAAGTCTAGTTTTTATGGAGCGAGCAAAATGGACGCTATAAGAATGGCGATGTCTGAACCACGGAATTCGGACGTGTTTCAGCAACTGCTCGCCGAGCGGATTGTGTTTTTGGGAACTCAGGTGGATCAGACATCCGCTAATCTCATCAGCGCGCAGCTAATTTTACTGGCTGCAGAGGACCCGGAAAAAGATGTGTCGCTCTATATAAATTCCCCTGGCGGTTCGGTTACCGATGGCTTGGCAATATATGACACGATGCAGTACATCAGCTGCGATATTCGAACGATATGTATTGGTATGGCAGCGTCGATGGGTCAGTTTTTGCTTTGCGCCGGCACTCCCGGAAAGCGATATGCTTTGCCGCATTCGCGTATACTGATGCACCAACCATCGGCGCAAATGCAAGGTCAAGCAACCGACATTGCAATACAGGCGGAGCAGATCGTATACATGAAGAAGATGCTCGCCGAGAGGATTTCCTTCCATACTGGCCAACCTGTTGAGAGGATCGAAGCAGATTCGGAGCGCGATCGCTGGTTTACGGCCCAGGAGGCCAAGGAGTACGGCTTTATTGACGAGGTGATTGAAAAGGCACCAGCAATAACAAAAGGCTGAGTAGCCGAATCTGACCAGTGTGGCTGAAGCTAGACCCGCCTCCGGCGGGTTTGCCCGCTTGTGAGGGTAAGCCCGAGCTGTGTCGGTTGACGATGTGCCGTTTGTGACCATTTCACTTTTTTCAGTCTTTACGAACGTCGTCTAAGCGCGAAGTTAATTGTTTGATTGCCCCTGGACGCAGTGTGAAAAATCTGATTTTGCAGGTGGTTTGGATCTTGTCCGTGAGGTCACCGAATATCGCCGTTTTCGTGTCAATCATTTTTAGCTTGGCGGATAGTTCGAAGGTGTTGTACGTGAGTCGGGTGCGGTCTTTTAGCCGACCGGGTAGCACGACCCGGTTCTAGGTGATAACTCCGCCATGGTCAATGAAGTTGCCAACCAAACCTGCTTGGCTGAAGCCTAGGATTAAATGGTGGACTTGTCGATGTCGGTATCGGATAGTGTTTGGCTGGGGCTTTACGAGGATGCGGGTTAGCGATTCGACCGAGCAAGTTAGGCTGCTGGAGTTGTCGCGTTAGATGGCGCAGCTTGGCTAACTGGGTTGTGAAAGATGTCGAGGCTGGCTTATAAAACTCTGGGTTTGCGCCAAGTGATGCTGCACTAGGCTGTTGTGGATTAATACTTTTCTTTGCGTGGGTCACGCTGGAGGCTAATTGCTAAGTGAGCAGGGTGGTTTTGAGCCAGAAGATATTGCAGCGATTTCCAGGAGGCACTCCTCTGGCCAATTGACTGTTGTCAAGCCCAAGATGTCCCTTCGGAAGAGGCTCACCAACACTTACCGTTACAGGGACCTTCTATTTGGCCTAATTGGGAAGGAAATCTCGGTCAAGTACAAGAATTCGGCGCTCGGAATTGTATGGTCGATGCTCAACCCGGCAATGTATATCCTCATCTACTTTCTGGTGTTCCAGAAAGTTTTGAAGAATGGTGTCCCCGATTACGCCATTTTTTTGCCTAGCGGCCTTTTGGTGTGGAATCTTTTCCAGACGTCGATTTCGGCGGCCACAACTGCAGTAGTCGATAACGCCGGACTGGTTAAGAAGGTCTCCTTCCCACGGGAAATTCTCGCGCTAGCTTCGGTCGGCGCCGCATTTGTCTTCTTCCTGTTCCAGGCGATTGTACTTATCATCTTCATGATAATTTTTCGTGTCCTTCCGACTTGGGGATACTTGTGGCTCGTCCCCATTGCGATGGTCGCACTTTTGATTTTTGCCTCAGCCCTCGCAGTGTTTCTATCGGCGGTGAATGTTTATCTTCGAGATACAAGGCACCTAATAGAAGTACTGCTGGTAGCTTGGTTTTGGGGCACTCCAGTGGTCTATCCCTACATGGAGCTTGCTGTCCCGATCAATAAGCACGGTTTGTTGTGGGTTTACCTGCTAAATCCGGTTGTCACTCCAGTGGTGACTTTTCAACGCGCCCTATATGGCAAGGTCTCACCAATTTCTACGAATGCCGCACACGCGGTAATAAATATCCTGCCTTCCGCAGGCCAAGGCTGGTACCTAACCCATTTGCTG
>JAKBHQ010000198.1 GCA_021836665.1 Thermoplasmata archaeon | reverse complement strand
TCGACGCAGTAGACGTTTTCGCCCCCTCGATTGACCATGTCCTTCTTTCTGTCGACAATTTGGCAAAAACCGGAGTCGTCAATCTTGGCCATATCTCCACTGTGGAGCCAGCCGTCTATAAAAGTGGAGCTGGTGGCCTCGGGCTTATTCCAATACCCGGAGACGACATTTGGTCCTTTTATGAGCAGTTCACCGGCTCCAGTCTGTGGATCGACTTCATGTAGGTCAAGTTCCACAGGAGGAGCGGCAAATCCTACGGTCTCGGGCCTCGTTGCTGCGAAGGCGTGGGGCAGAAAAGTTGAAATGGAAGCCGTTTCGGAGAGCCCAAATCCATTTCCAACCTCAGCGTTTCCAAAGGCAGCGATGATCCTTTTGACTAGCTCGGGAGGAGTCGGAGCTCCTCCATAGAGTACCCTTGTGACGGCGGACGTATCTAGTTCGAGAAATTGAGGCTGGTTCATTGCGAGCCAGTAGATCGCCGGAACTGAAGTCAGAACGGTGATCTTCTCTTGGGCTATGGTAGATATAAAACTACCAACATCGAATGATGGCATCATTACAATTGTCCCGCCAATGGAAAGGGTAGGTAGTAACTGGCTGTTGCAGCCGGTTACGTGGAATAGCGGAACGGAAACTAGCGACCTTAGATCTTCTGGCTCTAGCCTCGCTACCCTTATGGCAGTTTCTACATTGGAAATGAAGTTCTCATGAGATGTCATCGCTCCCTTGGGATGCCCTGTTGTTCCCGAGGTGTAAAAGATTGCAGCTAAATCCTGATTGGAAGCATTTTCGTATACGAATGGACTTGCTTGGGGAAGTTGCTGTCCTGGCTCAAAGATAAACTTTGCTCCCGAATCTGCAATTGCATAATCCTTCTCGATCTTGCTTAGTCGAGTATTGATTGGCACAATGACCCCGCCGGCGAGGAGGGTTCCAAAGAAAGCAACGACCCAGCTGATGCCATTAGGAAGATCGAGGCCAACTCGATCTCCGACGCCTATGCCAGCTGCCTTGAGCCCGCCCGCGACGGATGCGGACCTTTCCCAGAGCTGGGCGTAGCTGAGCCTTTCCCCACCGAACTCAACGAGTGCTTCCGCTTTGGGCCAAGTTTTTCGGGCTCGATCCAACATGGAAACTAACGTCGCGTCTACCCCGAGATACCTAATGATTCCATCTGTGCCTCGAGCCAGCTTTTCCATAGGGAAGGGTTGAATTTTGCCGACAAGACCCTGCTTTTTAATCATTGCTTCTAATACTCCTGTAACCGTAATTTTCTGACACTAGATATTCTCGGTTCCAACTAATCCAAGTACTTTCGAATCTCTCTTCGGGCTATGGTCATGCGATGCACCTCGTCCGGACCGTCCGCGAGTCGGAGGGTCCTCTGACCTGCATACATTTGAGCGAGAGGGGTATCTTCCGAGACTCCGGCCCCTCCGAATGTCTGAATGGCCCTGTCTATGACCCGTAGGGCGACGTTTGGAGCAACGACTTTTATTGCCGAAATTTCAGTTCGGGCGCCTTTGTTCCCTACGGTGTCCATCAGCCAGGCCGCATAAAAAGTCAGCAGCCTTGCTTGGTCAATCTCAATCCGTGAGTCAGCTATCCACGTCTGTACAATTCCCTGTTCAGCAAGGGTCTTTTTGAAAGCGACTCTTGTTGTTGCTCTTTTGCACATCAGCTCAAGCGCTTTTTCCGCTGCCCCAATAGAGCGCATGCAGTGATGTATTCTTCCCGGACCAAGCCTCGACTGGGCAATTGCGAATCCGCTTCCTTCAGTTCCTAGGAGATTCGATGCCGGTACTCGAACATTGTCGTACTCTATTTCCCCGTGGCCTTCTCGGCTCGAGTAGCCGAATACCTTGAGATCTCTCAGGATCTTGACACCAGGTGTGTCGAGAGGCACAAGAACCATTGACTGCTGGGTGTAGGAGGACGCATTTGGATCGGTTTTGCCCATTACGATTGCGACTTTGCATAAAGGTGACCCAGCGCCTGATGACCACCATTTACGACCATTGATGACGTAGTCATCTCCGTCTTTAGTTATCGAGCACTCGATGTTGGATGCATCGGACGAAGCTACCCTGGGTTCGGTCATCGAAAAGCATGACCGGATCTCGCCCATCAAAAGCGGTCTGAGCCAACGCTCCTTCTGTTCGTCGGTGCCAAACATGGTCAAGATTTCCATGTTGCCGGTGTCGGGAGCGGAGCAGTTGAGGGCCTCGGGGGCGAGATGGCTCATTCCCGTTATCTCCGCCAACGGAGCGTAGTCTAGATTTGACAGTCCATCAGTCCATTCGGTCTTATGGGGCAGAAACAGGTTCCACAGTCCTTGAGACTTCGCTTCAGTCTTGAGGTCTTCGAGAATAGGCGGGTGAAAATGCGGATCGCCAGCCGTCCTCATCTGTTCTGCATAATGCACTTCAGCCGGGTAGACATATTCATCCATGAAAAGCTTGAGCTTTTCTTGGAGTTCCTTGGCTTTTGGGCTGAGCTCGAAGTCCATTTAAAACCTCACTTGACTTATTGATCATTTACTGCTGCGAAGCTTACAGCTAACAGAACTTGGAGTGTGGTCACCCTTTCAACAAGCCAAGGGATTCGAGTTGCTTTGTTGGGGTGAATGATAAGTTAATTGGACGAAGGGTGCGAAGCCGGAGAGGGCTGATTGTTTGCATCTGTTTTCAACTAAAGCAAGAGAGGGACCTAAATCCAATGAGCGTCGGCGAGGATTGTGGTCATTGTGAGCATGGATAGTGAAGGTTCGTGCACTTTTGCTTGCCAGTCAGCGGACAGCCTGCAAATTTCCATTGCAAGGTGCGTGCGTGATCGATCGTGCAAGCTTTAGCTGGAATTGCTTACAATTGGACGAAAACATGGGAGTCTGCTTTCGGGAATGCCGGACGGCTTTCTGGGAGTGGTGTGTCTCGAATTATGCCTAGGATGAAGGCCAAAGGTAACTGGAGGTCGCCATGGCGGATGAAGGCAGAACAATGGAAGCTTCCAACAGGGGTGCATTGGTGGGGGAGTTCATGACCAAGGACGTGATTTGCCTTTCTCCTGATGAGGAGTTACAAACTGCAGTAAACACCCTGATGGCAAAGCATATCAAAGGGGCGCCAGTGGTCAATGCTGAAGGTGAGCTTCTTGGAATACTGACGGATGATGATCTACTTGTTGGTAACTCCAGACTGCATATTCCGACAATGATCTCTATTCTTGGCGAAATGACGGCTTGGCCACCTTCAATACTGAAGTTTAATCATGAGATGAAAAAGGCGGCATCAAACACCGTCGGCGGGGCGATGTCTAAGGACGTAGAAGTATTGGCTCCGAGCGACACTTTAGAGGACGCCGCAACCAAACTCCACGAAAAAGGCATATCGGTACTTCCTGTAGTTGAGAACAAGAAGGTGGTCGGCATCGTAACTCGATCAGATATCCTTCGCTGCCTTTCCGGTAACTGAAAGCTGGGTCTATTTAATTTTTCGGCTTTGGATCTGTGGTTTGGCTATTTGTAGGTATTGCTCCATAGAACTTGTCCGCAATCTCTTTTACGCCAGATATGAGGCCGGTCAATTCGAGTGGAAGGATGATTTTTGTTGATGGCGAATTAGCCAACTGCTTCAGTGCATCTAGGTATTGCAAAAGCATCGTAGCATTGTCTGCGGACTGAGCAGACGCTGTTATTGTCTCAAGGGCAGAGGCCAGCCCTTGTGCTTTGGACAGTGCAGCGGTCCGTTCGCCCTCCGCTGCCAGTATTGCGGACTGCTTTTGCGCCTCTGCTTGCAACACAACCGCCTGCTTTTGACCTTCGGCAACGGTAATAGCGGCCTGCTTTTGACCTTCGGATTCTGTGACAACCGCCCTTCTGGTACGTTCGGCCGACATTTGTCTGGTCATGGCTTCGAGTACTCCTGGCGGAGGATTTATCTCCCGCACCTCGACGTTAGTTACCTTCACGCCCCATCGTTCGGTGACCTCATCGAGCCGAACCCTTAGAGCCGCATTCATGTCTTCGCGTTTTGACAAGACATCATCCAGCGACATGTCGCCTACCACGCTTCGCAGGGTAGTGGCTGCTATGTTTAGTGCGGCGCCGGAGAAGTTTGATACTTGAACGATCGACATTACTGGATCAAAGACTTTATAGAACATTATGAAATCGATTGAAATCGAGGCGTTGTCCTTGGTGATCGCGGTCTGGTGAGGAATTTCAAAAAACTGTTCTCGAAGATCCACCCAACTGATCCGGTCTATAATCGGATTTACAAAAGTCAGGCCGGGCCCTTTCAGACCGGATGCTCGTCCAAGCCTGAAAAGAACGATCCTTTGGTATTCCCGCACGACTCGAAGGGACTTGCTTAGCGTTGTCACCAAACCGGCCAATATTAGTATCGCTACCCCAAGTAGAATTTCGCTCACAGCTATAGCTCCTTCGGGCTTCCTGTTTCGGCCCCTGACGTTGCTTCCGGTATCACTTTGAGGCGAAGGCCATCTATGTCAGTGACGAAGACCTTCGATCCCGTAGTTATTCGCCCTGTCTGCGATTCTGCCGTCCAGGACTCGCCGGCGATTAAAACCGTACCCACCGGATCGAGGTCAGCCGTAACTACGCCTTGAGAATCATAGATTCTGGAAAGTCGATTGGCAATCGATGGCAAGGACCTAGCGTGCCTCACTAAGTAGATCCCAGCGACCCATGCTGCTACCGAAATCACGAGAGCAAAGCCGATCAGGAGCCACATCAGGGTGGGAACCTGCCGCTCGGAGCTGGAGACGGCTAATGCAACGCTGCCAAGAGCGAGCAAAGTTCCTATGGTTCCTCCGACGATCGAGCCATGGGGGCCAAGGTGCAATCCGACAGCGATCACGGTTATCGTCGCAATCAGTAGTACCACGTCTAGAACGAGCATGGCACCTCCTTTGTCTCTTGACTCTAAGCATAGTTCGGGACGGATTTAACCAGATATAAAGAGCGAGGTGGATCTTCAGGTCCAAGCTGAATTGTGGCAGGAGCTTAGGTGCAATTGAGTGCCATTTGAGGTTGAACACCGACTTTCGACGGAAGGTAGGTCGAATGTGTCTGATTGTGAACCTTCCCGCTCCTAGTGGCGGGGTTTTTGGTTTCACCGCTTGGTTGGGAGTTGCCTGGTATTACTTTTGCCGTGACTATGCGACCAACCGATCTGGTGCCAACGAATTGGCACTGGTAGGTAAGGTCGCTAGCTAATCTGACTGGCTTTCGATAGGGCCTGATTTCGGGTATTTTCTATCGAACTCTAGCAAAGCGACAACGTAATTCTATGTTGGAACTTCCGGTCTCGGGGAAATCAGCGCTCGAGGGGATGGAGTTAGTTGTGCCAGGCTTTTCCTGGACTTATTTGAGCTAAGCGTACCCAGTGCAGTAAGTCGACTTGCTAATTTTGCGCCACCCTAGCTTGAGTGCGCGGCGGGCATTGGTCGCTAGAGTGCGCCTTTACGACGAGAAACTTCGAACGGATGTATCCAAGCCAGCGAAGGAGTTACAAAAATCTACGAGCATCCTGAGCCGCATACTTGGCCACGCCTGAGTCGACCTTGCTAGTGGATTCAATCTCCTCAACTACTGTTTCCAAGCGATCAATGGGAATGGCGCATGTCATTTCGTTAACGGACATTCCGGTTCTGGATCGGCTTAAAGCACATCCGACGCTTGCGGCCACTTTGCCATACTCTTTTGCCATGGCAACAATGTGGCACTGCGGCTTACCTTCAATTTGAAGATCAGCGACGGCATCATTTAATACCATTAGCTGGCGCCCATTAATCCGGATCAATACTACGTCAGGGAGAAATGATGCCTCGTGGAGTGGACCGTAGTTGATGCTCATTGGCCTTTCGGATATCACCGGGATCAATGGCACCATTTCAGCCGTGACCCAACCGGATGATAACAATTCAGATATATCGTCGTTTGATGCGACTTCGTCGAAGTTGACGATGCCGTGAGTCAAACTTCCGACTGAGCAGTTTCGGTGGTCAGATGGGTCGGTCGTGAAGGAGGCGGCGGTAGCTTTCATCCAAAAGACACAACCCGCTGAGACTTTGCCCGTCCTACCGTCAGAACTTTCTTCTGGCATCGATGCCGGATATGGGTCGAGGTTTGACTCAATGGTGCGTGAGAATTCAATCCCTATGGCTGGCGAACTGAGGTGCAATGCTTTTTCAAGTCGAGCAGCTAATTCTTTGAGCTGGTTCAGGTTCATCATTCAGTACTCCGTCGCTGGGGGACCACAGGGTCATAATAACTTTGATCGTCAACCTAGTGGGTAATGTCCTCGGCGGTCTTGGGTTCATTGAAAAAAAGTTGAAACTATGATGCTCTAAGTTCATGATATTGATCCAGGTGACAGTGAGTGTTAGATTGCTGGATCTGCTGGCGGCAGCGAACCTAATGTGAAATATTGTATATGTGAAGAGATGGGTTTGGGCAAAGCCAGACTGGGTCGTCACGGTGGCAAAAAGCACAAGGCCCTCCAGTCGCAATCAGTCTCCGCCCGGAGCCCTTGGTCATTGTTTTGTGGCCAGCTCTGCCACTACTTGACGACGGGTGATTATTCACCAGATGGCGAACTGTGTATTTCGCAATGGTAGGGCATCTTTGACTACTGCTAGGTACACCGATTGAAACCGAAGCAGAACTTGCCGAGATAGACCCCTAGGTGGTCGGTTTCTGCCTCCACCTGCCTCGGTGCCAATAAGCCGGTCCTTTGCTGGCGATGCTACTTTATCCATACCAGGCGGCGGGAGTGGGGCGAGTAAATTAGAGGCGGTCAGTCTGGCTGGTCCGTATATGAAGTCGTCTCCATCTGTGACGGAAAGGACCCAAGCGCATCGCTGAGCGCTACCGACCCACGCTCGAGGTAACCAAGTAGAAATACACGCCGGCTTGACACGATTTCGTCGGAGATCACGGTTGATCCCTTTGGCACCCGTCGCTCGACGGCGATGGCCCTGTCAAAAACGGCAGTGGGTGCCGAGGGGCTCCAACCGAATTTTCTATATGGGTTGGCGAATGAAACATGAGTGCTTCGAGAAGACCCCTATTTTAGGGTGGTTAGAGTGGGCTCAAGCCAGCTCGCCAGATGACAAATGGTATAGAGTCGAAGGCTTTGGATCGTAGCCAATGCCTACGATAACCTGGCGGTCAAAGAATCACCGAGAAGTAGGGCGTTTTGCGATTCTGCTATAGCAAGGACCCTCGAAGAGTGGTCATGGCAAAAACTCTTGAATTTATTTACATCGCATAACCGTGACCAAATGCCCTATTCATTCCAGCGATCTTCTCCGACAACTTAATGGCTCTTCGCTGTTTCTCAGCTTCCCTTCGTCCCTACCTAAAAGCGCGAACAATATCGGATTATTGCAAGTGCCGATCGAGTCCTGTTTGAGAAAGCAAGAAGGTCGGTATCCATTGGGGAGTATGTCTTAGGAGGACAAAGAAATGAAGAGCTTTTCATTAAAGGGGCGTACCAATAAAGCGGTACTTGCCGGACTCGCGATTGGCACAGGTGGATTTGTTTTGGCGGCCTGTGGAAGCTCCGGTTCTACTGCGAGTGCTACTACTGCAACGACTGCTGCTCCGGCTCCAACAGTGATTCACGAGTATATGACGATCCTGACGGGTGGAATGATCAAAAGTCCAGGTAACCCCATTTACTCACCTGGAAATCTTACCGTCCCTAAGAACTCGATAGTCGATCTAACCATAACTTCCTATGATGACGGCGCAGCTCCTTTGGCTACTGGCTACACGCAATATGCGAATGCACAAGGTCTGGTAGGCGGAACTGAAACTATCGGTGGAACACCGGCCGCCTCAGTGCCCAATGCAAATGTTGCTCACACTTTTACGATCCCGCAATTGGGCGTCAATATGCCAATTCCCGCTGCTACTGCCGATGTAACTGGCCAGCCAAAAAACACAGTGGTGGTAGAAGCACAGTTTAAGGTCACCAAGGCCGGTACCTACGTATGGCACTGCTTTGCACCTTGCGGATCGGGATCTGACGGAATGAGCGGAGTAATGGCGACGTCCGGACAGATGATGGGCAACCTGGTCGTTCAATAGACTTTGCTGGATTGAGCAGCAAGTGGCAAATAGCACAAGTTGCCCGGTGCTATTTCAGCTAGAGAGTTAATGAACCAGGGTGAAGGTCCTTGAAAACCTTCACCCTGGTTCTTCTTTAATTGATATATTCACAAAACCCATTGGCAGTAAGAGGCTTTCGAACCGGTTCACAAAGAGATCTACTGCCTCTGTGACATCAGCGACCCTCTTGGCAGACTTAAGACCGTTGTGACCCATTTGTAGTGTCCCAACGAGAAACTGCAACTTATCTAGCTGGGAGAATGGGTTGATTTTTGGAAACTTGGAATAGTGGGTCTGACGTCGTGAACTACCAGGGAAAGCGAGGCGGCGAATCTTTCCCCGTCCCCGGTTTTCACCTTTTCCACTAATCGAATTCCGCTAGGGGATGGATTGCTAGTCTGAACAAGACAAACCCGAGGAACACTTACATATCAGGTTGATCAACTTTTGGGGATCCCTCAGTCCCAATGGTGTGACAATCCCCTCGATCACCCCACGAGTCCTGTTACGCCCCACTTCTTTACCATAGATCCAGAGACAAAAACCGATAAGAAAAACTTGTTTAAATCTCAGCCATATCCCGCGCTAGGTCATCATCTAACTCACCTGGATCAACTACGACGAGTTCACGACCATGAGCAGCTAGTGCCGCCTCTAGATACTCCACAAAAAAGGAGCGAAACGATCTCGGTGTTCAACAATGATCCGAGACACCGACGGACCAGCTCATAAGGCTAAGAACTGAGGTAAGTGGCCATTGAGCGCAGATCTAAATTTGCTAACCAATCTGTCGACACTGATTTTCAAAGAGGACAGTTTCCCTCCGAGATCGCCCATTTTGTGATTCGCACCAACTGACGATCCAGGTCGGACTTCTAATCCGCCGATGACACCGTGGGTACACAACTCTCTGTCCTTAAAAGGCACTACCGGGAACTTCCACCAAGATGGGCCCCAACCTTATGGGCTGGGGCCGGCAGCTTCCCATCATGGAACTAGCGATAGGCGGTATTACAAGCTATTCCTTGAGGTTGCACCCAAAAACAAAGTTCCATATCGTTAGTACAGTAACCTATTGTGTACTAAGTAGTGGATACGACAGCAGTTGGCGGT
>JAKBHQ010000115.1:6827-9324 GCA_021836665.1 Thermoplasmata archaeon | reverse complement strand
CGGGGAGATATCGTTAGGTGGCTCAGGGAAGACGTCGGTCACGGTGACATTACTTCCGAATTGACGATAGAAGATGGTGCTTTGGCTGCCGGAGTGCTAATCGCCAAGCAGAACGGGGTCGTAGCTGGACTCGACGTGGCTAGGGAAGTGTTTGTCGCCGTAGAAGGGTCATTTGAATTTCACAGCCGGGTCGTAGATGGGCGATGGGTTGCGGAGGGCACAATATTGGCCGATCTGTCTGGAACCGCCAAGGGTATGCTCAAGGGCGAGAGACTCGCCTTGAACCTTCTGCAGCGGATGTCGGGCATAGCCACGATGACCTCAGCTTTTGTCTCGGAGACCAAAGGGACTAAGGCAAGGATACTCGATAGTCGGAAAACTACCCCGGGCTTGCGCTCCCTCGAAAAGTACGCAGTCAGACTGGGGGGAGGATATAACCACCGTTTTGGCCTCTTCGACGGGATACTAATCAAAGATAATCACATCGTCGCAGCGGGGTCGGTCTACGAGGCTACTAAGGCCGCCGTCGCTAGAGCACCGCATCACCTTGTCGTCGAAGTAGAGGTCGGATCCATCGAAGAGCTGAAGGAGGCGCTCGAAGCGGGGGCTGGTTGCGTACTGTTGGATAATATGACGACTTCGGAAATGGCGGAGGCGGTCAGGATCGTGGCCGGGCGGATTCCGACCGAGGCTAGTGGAAACATGACGCTAGCAAGGATTCGGGAGGTCGCCCTTTGCGGTGTCGATCTAATTTCCGTGGGCGCTTTGACCCACTCGGCGATTGCGGTCGATATCTCCCTAGACTTTAGTGTAGGTAAGTCTGCAGAGATCTAATGAGACCACCGTCGCTTAGGGTTAGAGACCTAAGAATAGTTGATCTAATCCAGGGCCGAAGCGTCTCGTGAAGGACGGGTATTTTAATGACAATTACATCGGTTGATCTGATAGAACAGATTCAAGAGGTGAAGAGGCAGAGGAACGCAGTTATTCTCGCCCATTCGTATCAGAGGCCAGAGGTCCAAGACGTCGCGGATTTTGTCGGGGATTCTCTTGGCCTTTCCCGTCTCGCTGCGTCGACCCCAGCCGACGTGATCGTATTTGCCGGCGTCTATTTCATGGCCGAGACGGCAGCGATCTTGAACCCGAACAAGACCGTACTGATTCCGGATCCAGATGCCGGATGCTCCCTTTCCGATACGATTTCAGCAAAAGACGTACAGCTATGGCGTGACGAAAATCCAGATGGCCAGGTGGTCGCTTACGTAAATACCTCCGCAGAGGTAAAGGCGCTATCCGATGTCTGTGTGACGAGTGCGAACGCAGTGGAAGTCGTTGCACAATTGGATAGCAGCCGCCCAATCTTTTTCCTTCCGGACATGTTCTTAGGTGCTCACGTCGAAAGGCAAACTGGAATCAAGATGCACATTTGGATGGGTGAGTGCCACGTTCATGCGGGCATTGGGACCAAGGAGATCGAAGAGACCCTTATCGCCCATCCGAATGCCGAGTTTATGATTCATCCCGAATGTAGTTGTGGGAGTTCGTGCCTTTATCTCAAGCCCGATGCCAAAATGCTCTCCACTGAAGGTATGGTTCGCTACGCCCAAGGGTCGCAAAGGAACGAGTTTGTCATAGCTACCGAGGTAGGAATCGTACACCGCCTCAACGCTATGGCACCCGGCAAGAAGTTCCTCCCGGTCAAAGAGGACGCCATATGTGAGTACATGAAGATGATCACCCTGGAAAAGGTGTATGACTCACTGGTCGAGGACAGGTACGTTGTGAAAGTCGATCCAGAGATTGCAAAGAAAGCTAAGAAGGCCATAGACGCGATGATCAAGGTGGGTTAGTTTTGTCCCTCCACGAGGCATACGAAGCAGACTTGGTGGTTATTGGAAGCGGAGTTGCTGGGTCCTACGCCGCACTCGCCGCTGCGGAGCTGGGCGCAAAAGTGGTCATGGTTACCAAGAGGGGTCTCCTGTCGGGCGCAACTCCGTGGGCGCAGGGGGGTATCGCCTTTCCTGTTGGGCATGAGGATGTTGAACAGCACCTATACGATACCGTGAAGGCGGGACGGGGGTTAAGCGACCCGGATGTCACTGGGGAGATACTCAAAGAGAGCCTAGACCACCTTAGGTCGTTGATCGAAAAAGGTATGAGATTCGATCCTGGGCTAGCCCGGGAGGGCGGACATTCCAGAGCGAGGGTAATGCACGCTGGTGGTGATAGAAGCGGACTTTTTCTTCTTAATTTTTTGCACCAACACCTCCAATCTCGGATCAAGATCTTAGAAAATCGCTTCGTGTTCCAGCTCGCAAAGGACGACAATGGCGTTTCTGGTGCTTACTACTTGGATGGCTCCAAGAGGGTCGGGGTCGTCAAAGCCAGTGCCACCCTCCTCGCCACGGGCGGTTCAGGCCAACTTTTTGGGGTAACTACTAATCCCGGCGAGGCCACCGGAGACGGGATAGCGTTAGGTTTCAGGGCCGGCTGTGTA
>JAKBHQ010000115.1:0-6817 GCA_021836665.1 Thermoplasmata archaeon | reverse complement strand
TGATATCGAGCTAATTCAGTTCCACCCCACGGCGCTTTTAGACGGAACTCTCGTATCCGAAGCCTGCCGAGGCGAAGGTGCCAAGCTTATCAACGCCGCTGGAGAATACTTTATGGGCGGTTATTACCCAGAGGCCGAGTTGGCCCCGAGGGACGTCGTGGCGAGGGCGGTAGATACGGAGATCAAAAAGACCGGAGGGGTCTTTATAGATCTCTCTTCTATCGTTAATTTTGAAGAGAAGTTTCCTACGGTTTTTGCTTCGATAAAGGCTCTGGGTTTGGATTCGAGATCGGAACCCGTCCCGATTGCCCCAGCAGCTCACTTTCAGATGGGCGGTATTCGAACCGATTCTGAGGGACGATCGGGGGTTCCGAGACTCTACGCCGCGGGAGAAGTCGGAAGTACGGGCTTACATGGTGCAAACCGATTGGCGTCCAACTCTCTTTTGGAGGGGCTAGTAATGGGGGCGCGTTCAGCGGCTTGCGCTGCGAAGGAACTCGAGCCGATCTCCACTCTAGGGATAGCAGACCCAACCGAGGCGAACGGGATTAGCCATGTGGGGCGGGCTGAAATACAGAAGATAATGTCGGAAAGTGCCAGCATAGTAAGGACCGGACCTGATCTTGAGTCGGGCCTTGACCGGATAAGGGCTATTAGATATCTGCCGTCGCTTGACTCTTTTGAAATTGAGAATTCGAACCTAGCCCTGGTAGCGTCGTGCGTCTTGAGGGGTGCTCTTGCGAGGGAAGAGTCTCGGGGGTCGCACTACAGAAGCGACTTCCCTGAAACGTCCGAGGTTATATTCCACGTTGAGCAGTCCCTAGATGGACTCAAAACGGTCATTTGCTGACCTGGAGCGTAGGATCGCCCTCGAAGTTGGTCGAATGGCGTCAGTTTCATGAGGACATGGCTAAAGTAGCGTATTTCGACTAAAGAGTCGAGTGAGATTAGATGAGGATTGACCAAATGGCCCGAGTCGACATCGAGACCATTGCCGAAGGCCTGCCGGGAGAGTGGTCGATAGCTTACGGCAGTATCGGCGAAGGCGGTATAACTAGGCTAAAAGAGCTGGGATCAAAGGGGCGTTTCCCGCTAGCTTCGGTCAGCAAACTCTTTACGGCTCTCGCTGCTCATGTGGCGATAGAAGAGGGAACCCTAGATGCTAAAGTGCCGATTTTAGCGAATTCGGCGTCAGTCTATGACCTCTTATCCCACGCTTCCGGAGCGCCATTTGCTTTTCCGAGACCCAAATACTTTGACTTTGAAGGGATCACCTTGGAATCCCAGCCAGCCAGCCGCAGGATCTATTCGAACGTGGGCTATGAACTGCTAGCCGATCTGATCGGAAGACACTCCGAGATGAGTTTTCGAGAGTACCTCTTCGAAGCCGTGGCAGAACCCTTGGGAGCCCGTGGATTGGAGCTTGATCCGGACTTGTACGGCGACTCCGGACCAACTGGGGCCGCCGCAGGGATAGTAGCTTCTATATCCGACCTTGTGGCATTGGTGAGTGGATTTGTCTGGCCGAGGATTCTCTCTTCGGAGACCCTAAATCTCATCCGTGATCCATACCATCCAGAATTGGACGGTATGGTGCCGGGCTTTGGATTCATGAGGCCATGCCCTTGGGGACTAGGACCCGAGATCAAGGGGGAAAAGGCTCCGCACTGGACGGGTGGGCGAAATTCGAAGGGAACCTTTGGACATTTTGGTCAGTCCGGAGCATCTTTTTGGATCGATCTAGAAAACAACTGCTTTTTGGCTACTCTTAGCTCAGTTGCATTCGGTGATTGGGCGAAGTATCTCTGGCCATTGCTTGCAGACGCCGTCGTTGCGGAGGCCCACTCCTAAGGGCGAGGTACAAATTGACCGAGAAGTTTCGTTTTGCGAACGGTTAATAGTTGTTCCAAGGGACCGCCAGCAGTAATGGTGGTCCGTCTTCTAGTGACCTTCCCTCCGGTCCTAGCTGTTCAAGGGCCGATCGGTGTCTATTGCGACCATCCTCCAACGTTTCCTTATAGACCAAGGATCCATCTCTGTAGAGGTCGATCTGCAACGGTCGATAGCATGGGTCGTCTTCGGGGCCTTTTGAGCGAGCGGAGCTTAGAAAGACCTCGGCAACTGCTAAACCGTCCTCGTTGATCTTTCTATAGGGGACCTTGGCTCCACCTTGGGTCTCCTTATCCCTGGACAACTTCGATACGGGCCTAGACTTGCCGTTCTCGGTGACCTCGACGAGTTTGTAGACAAAGTTGGCGGTCGCCGCCCCCGATCCCGTTACGAGCCTCGTGCCTACTCCGTAGGCGTCGATTGGGGTGTCCCTAAGATCGTGGATTGCGAATTCATCGAGATCTCCAGAAACTACTATTTTAGTCCTAGCGGCCCCGAGGCTGTCGAGTAGCTTTCTGGCTCTCCTGGCCTGTATCGCAAGATCGCCAGAGTCGATCCTTATCGATGCTAGGGATGTACCGAATACCTCGATTGCCCTTTCGATTCCCTGAGGGATGTCGTAGGTGTCCACTAGGGCGGTTGTGGCAGCGCCCTGTGTCTGGTTTTGCGAGACGAAGGCGGAGGTCTCATCTGGGTGGGCGAGGATGAATGCATGGGCGACGGTTCCTGCAGTTGGGATCCCGTAAAGTTTTCCGGCGGCAAGGTTCGAAGTAGAGTCGAATCCTGCTAGGTATGCGGCTCGGGCCGCCGCTATCGCCGAATGCTCGTGGGTACGCCTACCACCCATCTCGATAAGACCCCTGCCGGCCGCAGCGACGAAGATTCGGGACGCACAAGCCGCTATCGCCGAGTCCCAGTTCAAAACCGATAGAACTAGGGTCTCTAGGAGGATTGCTTCTGACAACGGAGCTGTTATCTTGAGCACCGGTGAATCCGGGAAGTAAACTTCACCCTCTGGGTAGGCGGAGATAGATCCTGAGAAGACAAAGCCTTCGAGATAAGCGAGGGTCTTTTTGGAAACTACCCTCGACTCTTTCAGGTAGTCGAGGGTTTCTGGGTCAAATTTGAAAGCGGCGATAGCGTCTGCGAGCCTGGCGATCCCAGCGACCACTCCGTATCTTCTCCCGGCCGGTAGGCGTCTAGCGAATACCTCGAAGGTCGCTTCATTTCCGGCTATGCCAGCGTTGAGGGCGGCTTCCAACATGGTGTATTCGTACTTGTCGGTCAGGAGAGCCGTAGAGGTGAGGTTGTACAAAAGCTACTTCTGACCCTTCTGGCTAGCTATTCGACAGGTCTTGTCGATCCGGCTCCGCAGTGAGGCGTCTTTTCTTCCTGATCTGCATGATGAGTCCAAATATTGAAAAGACGAACAGGATAATTGAAAAGACTTCAACGGCGTCCCACAACCTTGGTACGGCCAGCCAAAGAAACTCATCAAAGAACCGTTCCACCGACCAAAGTCCTATCGTAGCGATCAGGAGGGTGCCAGTAGGCATTTCCTTTGCCCGGAAGAACTTCTCTAGCTGGAGAGATACCAAGAAAATGATGAAGTCTTCGGTGGCTTGAAAGACCGGAACCGGGATTCGATACCCGACTTGTCCTGCGTATTGGAGACCGTACCAGGCATTGGTTACCCTTCCGCCCCCGGCATACATCAGTTGGGGTCCGAGTATTCTTCCCATCGCCCAGCTCGCCATCAAGACCGGCGTGATCAGGTCTAGCGCCACTAGCGGCCGGAGATCCGGCGCCTTCTTGCGGAGGATATATAGCGCTACCGGAATGGCACCTGCGATTCCACCAAAGGACGAAAGTCCACCATGCCAGATAGCAAATACCTCAATCGGAAAAGATATGTAATACTTGATATTCGCAATTACGTGCACTATACGTGCGCCAATTATCGCAGCGCCAATAATCCAGAGGACCGACGAGGAGAGCCACTCCCAGGGCAGCTCATTGTCCCGAAGGCGCTTTTCGAAGTATCGATAAGCGAAATAGAACGTTATGGCGAGGCCGATTCCATAGGTGTGGATCTGAAGCGGACCAATGTGAAAGTCTACGGGTATCGGTTTCATCGGCTACCTCCTGCTGGTTAGACCAACCCGTCTGTCGTCAGTCAAATCTTGCTTGCTCTGTAAAAAGCCTCCGCCAACTGCACCCTAATTGCAACCGAGGACAATACCTCAAGATTCTACTCGGGAGATGACTCTAACCGCGAGTAGAAGCGATCTCGAGTAGAAGCTAGTGAGTCCTTGGAAGAGTTTGGAACCCAAGGGAGTGGAGCAAACCGGAGGAGTCCGTCCTACTCTCCGGTTTAAGATTCGGCAACCGAATTTCAATTTGTTTTAGTGACCCTTCGATCATTTCGTCATTTATGCTGACGAGGGGACCGGAAAACGACGGTGACCTAGACGGTCTTGGGAATTTAGCGAGGGTCAAAGTGCCGGGAGACGACGAGAACAAGAGGACTTTGCTCTATGCGGCGGGAAGTTCCGAAGCGAAAAGGGTCCTTGGTGAGCTAGCAACCGAGATGGGTATCGAACTCCATTTTGTCGAGTTCGACTCGCAGGGAGACCCTATCAGTGGAGATGGATCAAGCGATGATCTTTCAAGAGTCGAGCTATTTTGGGCTCATGGTAGATTTACCGGTGGCTGGGTGTCTAAGGTCGTTTCCAAGCTGACCAATCTGAAATGGGTGCATTCGGATTTCGTCGGGATCGACGCCATGGATAAAGAGGACTTTCTGCGCCGAGGCATACTTCTGTCAAATGGTGGTGATAACTTCGCCCGGCCGATGGCTGAATGGGTAATGATGGGAATGCTCGTTTCAGCGAAGAGATTTATTCACTACCAGGCGCTATCGGAAGACGGGTTGTGGGATCCGTCGGTAGACCTTGAGGAACTCTCGAAGAAAAAGGTATTTCTTTTGGGATTCGGATCCGTAAATCGGCTCGTAGCGGAGATGTGCGGCCCCTTCAATATGGAGGTGCATGCGTGGACTCGCACAGAGCACAAGGGGATTTCGCCTCATTTGCAAAGCTACCACTTTGGAGACGAGATTCCGAGCGAAATTTACGACTGTGACTTCTTGGTGGTTGGTGTTCCCCTCACCCCATCGACCCGACATCTACTTGGCGAAGCGGAACTGTCTAGGTTGAAAGATGGGGTAGTAATCATCAATCCAGCGCGAGGCGCCATATTTGACGAGGCCGCCCTCACTAATGCTGCGAAAGAGTCTCGTTTTGGGTATCTGCTACTAGACGCCTTTGAAAAAGAACCGCTGGCATCGGACTCGGCGCTTTGGGGAAGAAAAGACGTAACCGTCTACCCTCATCACAGTTGGTCATCTCCGATGGTCACTGCTAATGCGATCAACCGCATGAAGCACCAATTAGACCTCTGGATGAGGGGACACGAGCCAGAAGGGACTGTCGACTTCAGGGCCGGCTACTAGAAAAGAAGATCAGCTTCCCAAGCTTCCCGCTCCTGGTGAATGCCTCGTAGGCCTCTTTTGCTTGAGAAAATGGGAAGCTCATAAATTCATGAATCCGGATGGCTTCCGACTCTAGCAGCGGAATCACCTGGTTCTCCATCTTGGCGGCGAGGTAGGCCTTTTCCTCCGTGGAGCGAGCTCGAAGGGTTGAACCCATTATTCGGCACCTTTTCGCCATGACGCTCCGTAAATCGAGCTCAAAGCGGGACCCAGCTCCAACTCCGATTACCACGATCCGCCCACCTTGCGCTAGCTCTTTCAGGTTCGCATCCATGTTGGCGGCCCCGACTAGCTCTAACACGACGTCGTAGGGCCCGGACCCCAACATTTCGTCGGGGTGCAAAACTTTGGCCCCGAGTGATTCCAGCTCCTCTTTATGCTGAGTTGTCCTAGAAGTCGCCGTCACCCGAGCTCCAGCATTGACAGCTAGCTGTATAGCGGCAAGACCAACGCCACCGGCTGCTCCGTGGACGCAGAGCCGCTCTCCAATGGTCAGCGCCCCTTGAAGGAAGAGGGCATCATAAGCGGTGGTAAAGGCCTCTGGGAACCCGCCGGCAAGGCCAATGTCGATATTCTCCGGGACCCTCATGGCTACGGCATCGGAGATAAGTGCTAGCTCTGCCTGTGCGGCTCCCCCTACTATCCCCATGACACGGTCGCCAACTCTAAAGCGTTTTGCCCGTGGGCCAACCTCAACCACGGTGCCGGCAAGTTCAAGTCCGGGTATATCTTCTCGGTAACCCGGTGGCGGGGGATAAAACCCCTTTACTTGGAGGAGGTCAGCGGCATTCATTCCAGCGGATTCAACCTCTACCAAAAGGTCATCTCCGAATGGGATCGGGGCTTCTACCTCTTTTAATTCGACATTATTATCGGAGATAACAACGGCTTTCATTCTCACCTCGGTGGGATAGGTCTAAATCAGCCCCTTGTGGCTACCTACCGACTCTAGCCGACCCGACCGAAGCCAACTGGCACGCCGTCCCAATAGAGGGAATCAATCCTCACTGGGACAGATGGATTGTCGGCTACGATGATGTTTCCGCCACCGATATAGATCCCAACGTGATCGATCGGCTGGTAGTAAAATACGAGGTCTCCCGGCTGCAACTGGGAGTATGAGATCCTTTGAGTGACGTCATACTGGGCGGCCGCTGAGTGCGGGAGACTCACGCCGGCTTTGCCGAAGATGTAGGTCATTAGCCCCGAGCAGTCAAACGCATTTGGCCCCGCAGCTCCAAAGACGTAGGGCTTACCTAGTTCGTTTCGGGCCCACTGGAGTGCAATCGAAGCTGCGTTAGACGAAGGAACCACCGAAGTGGGCTGAAATAGACTGGGCGTTGAGCCGAGTCCCCGTTGCTGTTGCTGTTGTTG
>JAKBHQ010000329.1 GCA_021836665.1 Thermoplasmata archaeon | reverse complement strand
TCATGGAGGCGGGCCTCGCTTATAGGGCAAATGCACCGGTCAACTGGTGCCCAGGCTGTCAGACTGTGCTCGCAAATGAACAGGTTCTCGCCGACGGTACTTGTGAAAGGTCTGGGGACCTAGTCACCAGGAAAAACTTGGAGCAATGGTTTTTTAAGATTACCGACTATGCCGATCAACTACTCGACGAGTTGGAACCACTCGAGTGGCCAGAGCGAGTAAAAGTGATGCAGCGCAACTGGATCGGCCGCTCGATTGGAGCAGAGATCGAAATTGAGATCTCAGATAGAGCCGACTTGGACCCAATAACAGTATTCACGACACGGCCTGATACTTCCTTCGGGATTACATACCTAGTTGTTGCTCCTGAGTATCCGAGGCTGTTTGACATTGTGACTGATGAATTTCGGGACGAAGTTACCTCCTTTTGCGCAGAGGTGTCATCGAGGTCGGACATTGAGCGCCAGTCGACCGAGATGGGCAAGGCAAAGCGAGGGGTGGCGACGGGAGCATTTGCTGTCAATCCCTTCAACGGGGCAAAAGTGCCCATCTACGTCGCTGACTATGTCCTGGCGACATACGGAACGGGAGCCGTTATGGGCGTGCCGGGAGAGGACCAAAGGGATTTTGACTTTGCCAAGACATACGGGTTACCAATTGTAGAAACGACAGAAAGGCCCGAGGACTACTCCGGCGACGGAGCCTACGGTGGACCCGGAAATAAAATCAATTCCAGTTTTTTAGACGGTCTAAGCGTCGATGAGGCTAAGAAGAGGGCAATCGAGTTTCTTTCTGAAAGAGGGGCCGGCAGACCAAAGGTACAATACCGTCTGCGCGACTGGCTGGTTTCCCGTCAGAGATATTGGGGTTGTCCCATCCCGGCGGTCTACTGTGAGGAATGCGGAATAGTTCCGGTTCCTCTGGATCAACTTCCAGTCCTTGCACCTGACGACGTGGAATTCTTGCCAACTGGCGAGTCACCGCTGGCCAGACATGAGGGTTTCGTTAATACCCTCTGTCCAAACTGCTCACGACCGGCTCGGCGAGAGACTGACACGATGGACACCTTTGTGGACTCGTCCTGGTACTACCTTCGCTTTTGTGATCCATTTTCGGTAGATAAGCCTTTTGACAAGGACATCGTCAGTGCGTGGATGCCGGTGGATCAGTACATTGGTGGTATCGAACATGCGATTTTGCACCTACTCTATGCCCGTTTTTTCACTAAGGCCTTAAGCGATTTGGGTATTGGCCCTTCGGACGTTCGAGAGCCATTTAGGAGGCTCTTTACTCAGGGAATGATACGCCTCGATGGTTCGAAGATGTCGAAGTCAAAAGGAAACTTAATTGCACCATCGGGGTACTTTGATGGGGTCGGTGCTGACGCTTTACGCCTTTTCCACCTTTTTGTCGGGCCACCAGGGGATGACTTCGATTGGACCAAGCAGACCGACGAAATGATCGAGGGGTGCTATCGGTATCTCTCCAGGGTCTGGCGCCTAGTTTTGAACCAAGGCGAACGTTTCCCCGGCGTTTCGGTAGCTAGGGAGTTTGCAAATTCGACGGAAGCAGACCTCGAACTCAGAAAGACGACCCACAGGACGATAGAAAAGGTCACATCGGGTTATAAGAGGTGGGCTTATAATACCTGCGTTGCTTCCCTTATGGAACTTACGAATGCGATCTATAAGGCTGAAGCTCTTGGGTCGTCAGGCGATGCCGTTTCAGAAGCCAAGGACATCCTGCTACTCATGCTGGCCCCGATGGTCCCTCACATTACGGCCGAACTTTGGGAACGGAAAAATGGGGGAAACATCCATATGGAAAGTTGGCCATTGGCCGACCCAGTGCTGCTCGAGGATCTAAAGACCACTCTGATTGTTCAGGTGAACGGCAAACTGAAGGACAAAATAGAGGTTTCGACGGACATATCCGAGCAAGAGGCGATCGCAGCCGTTCGGGCACTCCCGAAGATATCCTCAATTTTGGGAGACGGCGAGCCCGCTAAAATTATCGTGCGCCTTCCGAAGCTGGTAAACCTGGTACTTTGACCGGCATAAAACCGCATTGTCTTCGGCTCTGATGCTCAGATTCGGCTACAGCTCCCTTAGAGCGTCGTGCGCCGATTGGGCTAGCCAGTTGACCTGGGAGTCAAATTTATCGACGTCGGTGGTATCGCCGGCGGTGGCTCCCTGGAGATAGCGTGAGTTGACCCCCTGGAGAATGCAAGCGAGCTTCCAATAGCCAAACGCTAGGTAATAGCCGATATTTGAGACGTCCCTCTGGGACTGATTTTGGTATTCGAGAGCAAGCTCTTCGCGGGTGTAGAAGCCCTCCAGGGTTGTTACCGTGCCGAGTGGCGCTTCTTGATCTTCGGGTTGTGCCCAGTAGACCATTAGTAAGCCCAGGTCTGCTAGCGGATCGCCCAAGGTACATATCTCCCAGTCCAGCACCGCTGCTATTGAGTCCTCTGGAGAGACCATAGTGTTATCTAGGCGGTAATCTCCATGGACAATTGCGGTGCCAAGCTGGTCGGGAACCCTCGCAGACAGCTTGGCGTGCACCTCATCAATTAATGGCACGTACGAGTCAATTTCTTGGGAGGATTTTGTGTACTGTCCGTGCCAGCGTTTTAGTTGGCGCTTTAAGTAGTCCCCTTTACGACCCAGGTCTCCGAGGCCAACCGCATCTGGTTCGATATCGTGGAGTTTTGCCAGAACCGAAATCAATGACTTAGATATAGCCCCCCTAGACTCTGGGGTGCGTGTCCTCTCTACCTCTTCATAGTTTTTGAGGATTTCTCCCTCGACGTAACTCATGACATAGAAGGGCAATTCGGCGACTTTTCTGTCAGTGCAAAGGGCCAGTGGCTTTGGAACCGGAACATCGGTCGGACTGAGGGCCGAGATTATCCTGAACTCACGTTCCATGTCGTGTGCCGTGGGTAAAACATGGCTGATTGGTGGTCTCCTCAGCACCCCTCGATTGCCCAAATTGTCCCGGATTTCAAAGGTCAGATTAGATCGTCCACCGGCGATCAGGCTCAATTCGAGGGGTGGCTGGAGTTCATGCACGTTATTTGCCACCCAGCGTGTCAGTAGATCAATGTCTAATCCATCCATAGCGAGCCATCCTAAAGAGTCTTTCAACTCATTGCTAGTCAGCTGGAGACTTTGCCCAAGTTAGTTCGGAGGCAGCAAGCGGAATTAGCGCCCCGTCTGTTCTGAATCTCGACCACCGCCATCTAATCCGACGAGCGTGAACGTCGTTAGTGAGCCTTAGGGAGGCGCCTGAATGCCGTTTGTAACGCATTCTGACAGTGAAGAGGCACAGCAGACAAATAGCGTCGGTGGCATCGATCTCGGCCATTCTGGCTGAGCTACGGTTCTCATCGTCGATTCGGCCGCTGGAGTCGATGGTGGATTTTAGATAGAAACGCCAGAGTTCTTCCCTCGAATGGTTCGTGGTCTGTTCCAATTATCGGCGACTATTGGCGCTCTTTGGTCACGAACAAGTGGCCAGTACCTCTTTAACCTTGCCTTGGATGCTCCATCTCTCAAGACAGAGACCCTCCACTAGTTCCGGGGCGTATCAGACCTTGGAAAAGGTGCACCTAAATAAGTGGACTCCAGCTTATCACTCGGATGCAACGGTAATCTTAAGGTTATGAAGGATGTAACTGATGCGACATTTCAGGTAGAAGTAGTTGAACGATCAAAGCAAGTGCCGGTGGTGATTGACCTTTGGGCTCCCTGGTGCGGCCCATGCAAGACGCTCGGACCTACCATTGAGAAGGTAGTCAACGAGACCGAGGGGCGCGTCGAATTGGTCAAAGTCAATGTCGATGAGAATCCAGCTATCTCCCAAGCATTTCGAGTTCAATCGATTCCAGCGGTGTTTGCTCTAAAAGATGGCAAGGTCATCGATACTTTTGTAGGTGCTCTGCCCGAGAGTGCTGTTCGAGAGTTCGTAGCCAAGCTGGCTCCCGTCACCTCTCCAGCTGACCTGCTAGTGGCCATCGGTGACGAGGAATCTCTTTTAGCGGCGCTCGAGCTCGAACCCAACAATGAGGGGGCTATTGCGGCACTCGCAGAAGTTTGGGTTGAACAGTCAAGGTTTGATGAGGCGCTAAGTCTCCTCAAAAGGATCCCAGAGACCGAAGATACGGCTCGGGTGGCATCTTTGGCAAGATTAAGAAAAGCCAATGTAGAGACGGCCAACGACGAAGAGCTCGAGAAAAGACTGAATATTCTCCTTGATTCGGTGAAGGCTGACGAAGCAGCCCGGGCGGAGTTTGTGGACCTTTTGAGGGCATTTCCGATCGGAGACGAGCGGATTGCGCAGTACAGAAGGAAGTTGACTTCAAGACTGTACTGATTGCTGCACTGGTCGAATTGTGCCGGTTCGGCGGTAGGTCGACAGGGTATTTTGTGTCGTTTAGGAAAAACTGAATCGATTCGGCTTACCTTTGGGAAAGTCAACTTTGATAAACATCAAACTAGGCAAATGCGGGTTCTAGACTTCCCCCTAGCAGTGAGATATTTCGACTTGAGGGAGCTCATACCATCGTGGCCCAGCCGAGTAAATCCATAGTCAATGCCCGGGCTGCTGATGACTCCGTTAGCGTGCTGGCAATATCTGGAGAGAGTTCGGAACTCGTCTTGCGGCGGATGCTGGAGATTGTGTCGGCCCGTAGGTCAAATGGGTCTGAAGTTATCGACGTCACCGCTGGTGTCGACGAGGTGGAACCAGCTCTAAGGGCGGCGAATCAGAGCTTTATGTTTGCAGATTCGGCGGTTGTGGTCCTGCGTGACTCATCGAAACTCAGCCAGGAGGAGAGGGCGTTAGCCCAAGCGGTCATCGAGCAGGGTGTTAGCCCCAATTTGGTGATATTTCTGGATTACAGACCTATGCGAAACGTCTCTGGAGGATCGGAAGGTTCCGACGGCCCTACGACTTCTAAGGATACCTTGTTTGAGCTGATCAAGAAGGTTGGTAAGGTCGAGACGGTGGCGACTCCCTCGGGGAAGGCTAAACAGAAATTTGTCGAATCCCTACTTGATGCATCGGGACTAAGGCTGACCAAACGAGCACTCGAGACGCTTTCTACACATCTCGGCGACGCTCCGGCTCGGGCCGATGCGATCGTGTCTGTTCTTTCGGCCCGACATGGCGAAGGCGCGATCCTGGATGTAAATGAGATCGTCGATTATCTTGGTGAACACGGCGAGGTCCCCATGTGGGACTTGACCGAAGCCATCGAAAAAGGTGATCAAGCGGGTGCCCTCCGGGTCTTGAAGACAATTTTCGTAGATGCGGGAAGGGACCCCGTCATTCTAATTTCGGTACTCGGCAAGAGACTTAGTGAGCTTGCGGCGATCTCGTCTGGCAGTGCCAAGAACCCAGAAGCGGTCAATTCGGCGCTTCGGCGAGCCGGATTGCTTTCCGAGAAAGGGACGAAGCATCCATATGCGATCGAGAAAATGATCCCGGTGGCGCGACTATTTGGGGTAGAGGACTACAAGGCGGCATTCGGGTGGGTGCAAGAGGCCGATCTTGCCCTTAGGGGTGAGCCGATTATGCCAAAGGAGATCTGTCTCGAAGTAATGGTCACGAGGTTGTCCGCCCTTTATCGACGCAGAAGAAATATGCGGGCAACATCTCCTCAGGAGAGCTGATAAGGGTCCAACGACAACAAGCGGCCAGCCCATTGGCCGCCGCTTATGTTGTTAGGAGTGAAAACGAGACCCTTGGACTAACCGCCCAAAGCGCCTATCTTACAGAGAGGCGATCTGCTTCATAAGACGAGACTTGCGCCTAGCTGCCTGGTTCTTGTGAATGATTCCCTTGGAAGCCGCCTTGTCAAGCTTCTTGATGGCGTTTCTAAGATTCGTCTCTGCGTCCTCGCTGCCATTACTCGCCGATTCGACGGCGGACTTGATGCGAGTCTTGATCTCTGAGCGAGCGGCCTTGTTTATGACCCTCGACTTTTCGTTCGTCTTTATTCTTTTGATTTGACTCTTGATGTTGGCCATCTTGAGAAGGATCCTCACTCTTTATGCCACAAAATGCGGAGTTCCCGCCCGGCAGAGACAAGAGTCTAGAAGGCCTTAACACCTTTTGGCGCCGTTGCGCCTAGGCTTTTGGGCAGACCATGAATGAAATAGATCTAATACGCAATCTTTCCGTCATCGCCCACATCGATCACGGCAAATCGACGTTGTCCGACAGGATTCTTGAGCTGACCCATGCAGTTGATCCTCGTCAGATGCGCGAGCAGTATCTCGACTCTATGGATATAGAGCGAGAGCGGGGAATAACGATTAAAGCTCAAAACGTCAGGGTGTCATGGAAGGGTCACGTTATCCACCTGATAGATACTCCTGGGCACGTGGACTTTGGATACGAGGTCTCTAGGTCACTAGCCGCATGTGAGGGGGTCATCCTGCTCGTCGACGCTTCGCAAGGTATCGAAGCCCAGACCCTAGCGAACTGCTATTTGGCATTGGAGAATGACCTTGAAATAGTCGCCTGCTTGAATAAGATTGACCTTCCCCAAGCTGAACCAGATCGCTATGCCCAGGAGATCGAGACGATTTTGGGTATCCCAGCGGAGTCCATCCTGAGGGTTTCCGCTAAGACCGGTGCTGGGGTAGACCTCCTTTTGGATGCGGTGTTGGATCGCATTCCTCCCCCCAAGGGGGACAGAGATGCTGCGCTGTCGGCACTGATATTCGATTCCTACTACGACCAGTATCGAGGCGTTGTGAGCTCGATAAGGGTCGTGCAAGGAACCGTTTCGACCGGCGAGAGGCTTCGATTCATGCAGACCGGAGCGGTGCATGACGCAGAGGAGATTGGAATAAAGACCCCCTATCCGGTGGCGGTCGATCAACTTGGCCCAGGAGAGGTGGGTTATATGATCGCCGGGATAAAAGACGTAGGCGAGGCGCGTTCCGGGGAGACGGTTACCAGTGCCCAGCGTTCGACGAAAGAACCGCTATCTGGATACCGTGATCCCAAGCCGATGGTATTTTGTGGGCTGTTTCCGGTAGAAGGCGATGAGTTCGAAGAACTTCGTGACTCGTTGGAAAAGCTGAGACTCAATGACGCTAGCGTAACCTATGAGCCGGAGACTTCTGGGGCCCTGGGTTTTGGATTTAGGTGCGGTTTCCTTGGGCTACTGCACATGGAGATAGTGAGAGAGAGACTTGAGAGGGAGTTCAACCTTTCCCTCATTGCGACGGCACCCTCTGTGAAGTACCGAGTGTACCTGACCGATTCTCGAGACGGATTCATCGAGATAGATAATCCATCCGAACTACCGCCGACTACCTCGGTAGCAAGGATCGAAGAGCCAAATTTAAAGATGTCGATCATAACGCCTAGTGAGTACACCGGGACCGTTATGGACCTCTGCCAGACTCGACGGGGCGAGATGCTGAAGATGGAATATCTCTCACCAGAGAGGCTCGAACTGGTATATCGGCTTCCCTTGTCGGAGGTGGTAATCGACTTTTTCGACCAGTTGAAGAGTCGGACTAAGGGCTACGCTTCCTTGGACTACGAGTTCGACCTCTACCTACCCGCCGATCTCGTCAAGCTAGATGTGATGCTAAACGGCGAGCCGGTCGACGCTTTTTCTACCATAATTCACAAATCTAAGGCCTATGACTACGGTCGGAAAATGACCCAGAAGTTAAGGGAGTTGATTCCTCGGCAGCTCTTTGATGTGCCGGTACAGGCATCGGTTGGCGGGAAGATTATCGCTCGAGAGACTATCAAGGCGAGGAGAAAAGACGTCCTCGCAAAGTGCTATGGAGGCGACATCACCAGAAAGCGCAAACTCCTTGAGAAGCAGAAGGAGGGCAAGAAGAGAATGAAGAATATTGGAAGGGTTGAAGTGCCCCAAGAGGCCTTTATATCCGCCCTCAAGCTCGACGACTGACGGATCACACCCCGCTCCAGTGAAAGTTGCTAACCTTTCCTCGTGGGAAGTGCAATTTGGTTTCGACGCGACCTGCGGGTAGGTGATAACAAAGCCGTACTGCGGGCCCTGCAAAGCGGAGAGAAGCCCTTTTGCGTATTTGTGGTCGACCCTAAGGTGCTTTCCGCCTCCTCTTCCGCCCTGCGTACAAGGTATCTGAAAGCGGCCCTCGAGGAACTAAACGAGGAACTTGATGACAATCTGACTCTCATGTTCGGAGATAGTGCGGCTCAACTGGCCCGTTTTGTTACCGAGAATGGTATATCAGACCTCTATTGCTCGAGGGACGTGACTCCACTTTCTCGGCTGATCGAAAGCCAAGTAGCTGAAGCGCTTAGGACCATAGGCGTCAGGGTTCATTTCGTCGACACTCCGTACCTCGTAGATTTCGATAAGGTTCTCAAGGAGGACGGCTCGCCTTTTAGGGTCTTTACGCCGTTTTTCAAAACCTGGATCAAGAGCGCCTTGGCGGTGGAGGTCGTTCGGTTGCCGCGGAAGTATGAGTTTCAATCGGCGAACCTCCCCGAGCAGCGCAATTGGGGTCCACTAGGCAAAGTGGTCAGCTACAGCGGTCACTTTGCCACTTCGAGTGCAGAGATAGTAGCTAGACTCGATCACTTTGCCGACGAGATACTGCCCAAATACTCAGAGCTGAGGAACTTTCCTTCGATAGATGGCACTTCAAGGCTTTCGGTAGCGCTAAAGTTTGGCCGGATACATCCACGAACGATATTCAAAAGGGTGGTCGACTTCGACCCAGGACTCCGCTTTACCTCGGAGCTTTGCTGGCGTGATTTTTTTGGCTCCGTCCTTTACCATAATCCAAATTCGCCCAAGGTTGCCCTGGACCCGAAGTACGACGCCATGAGATGGGACACTGGATCGATAGCAGATAGTCGTCTACAGGCTTGGAAGAGCGGGGAGACCGGTTATCCATTAGTGGATGCCGGTATGAGAGAACTGCTGGAGACCGGTTATATCCACAATCGTGTCCGCATGGTAGTCGGCTCGTTTTTGGTGAAGGACCTACACCTAGACTGGCGGCTTGGGGCGAGGCATTTCATGAGCCACCTTCTAGACGGAGACGTCGCCTCAAACATTGGCGGTTGGCAGTGGATAGCTGGGTGTGGATCGGATTCAGCGCCATTTTTTAGGATCTTCAACCCTACGCTGCAGCTTCAGAAGTTTGACCCAGAGGGAGATTACGTAAGGCGCTTTATCCCCGAACTCACCCACCTCGATAAGAAGGGTTGGGCCAGTTTTATTCGTGCCGATTCGGCACTACAAGACCGTCGTCTTTATCCTCGTCAGATTGTTGACCACAATCTCGAAAGGAGAGAAGCCCGTCTCAGATTGAGTGAGCTT
>JAKBHQ010000092.1 GCA_021836665.1 Thermoplasmata archaeon | reverse complement strand
TGTGACACTGGGGCTTCCCTTCGATTTGCAGATCCGCTACTGCATCGTTAAGTACCATCAACTGGCGCCCATTTATTCGAATCAGTACTACGTCAGGCGAGAACATTGCTTCCTTGAGCGGGCCATAATTTATGCTCACGGGTCTCTCGGAAATAACAGGTATAGAAGGTACCATTTCGGCGGTAACCCAACCGGATGACAGAAGCTCCGATATGTCACTGTTTGATGAGACATCGTCGAAGCCAACTAAGCCATGGGTCATGCTCCCGACCGAACAGTTTCGGTGGTCGGAAGGGTCAGTCTTAAAGGAAGACGAGGTAGCTTCCATCCAAAAGACGCAGCTGGCGGAGACTTTACCCGTCCTTCCGTCAGGGGTCTCCTTCGGAGTCAATCCCTGAAAAGGTGAAAGGCCAGTATCGCTGGTGTCTGAGAACTGAATTCCTATTGCCGGGGCACTGAGGTGCAGCGCCGTTTCCAATCGAGCGGCTAGTTCCCTGATTTGATCCAGATTCGTCAACTACTTCTCCGTCGATCAGCGACCCCGAGGTCGAACTCCACTGATCGCCAACCTAGTCGGCCCAGTGGTAGTGGCTATTTGCTTCCGAGAGATAATTGTAAGATTTATTTGTTTTGGTAGTGGGGTAATCCCAAGTGACGGGCAGGAAAGCCAAAGGGAGATTACGTATACCAGAGCCAACAAAGGAAATATGACCCGAACAAAGTACGGTTCTAGATCAATTTTCAACTTGGCTAACAGCGTTTGAAGTCTGGTAGACCTACACGTGTGGCGCGATGTGGTGACGGCTTGCATTGGTGTTAGTCGACACCAGCTCGGCCACGAAGCTCTGTCAAACGCCACGTAGGACACTGTTCTTTGGAAAGTGGAACTCTAGTCACAAATTGACTTTTTTTCGATTAAAACTCATCAGTCCATGGACAAAGTGTGACTCCATAATCGTGAGCGCTGTCAGTTCCACGAGATCGGCATAGTCAATGAGGTGCCTACCGCCAAATGTCGCTGTTCGGCGCCCGCCATCTTTTCATTGTTGAGATTAAACAGCGAAACGGCCGCCTGGGCGGACCATCACGTAGCCAAGCTGATAGCTTCCAGGCGCCAAATCTCGCTGAAACGCCAAGCTACTCTGCGTCGTAAAAGCTTCTCTGCCATCCAGAAACAACCACAACTCGACATCGGTGCGCCTTGCCAATCTGATGCGAGTTTGAAAGTTAGCACTACTCACAAGTTGAGGGTTCGAGTCGAAGGATTCGAACCAAACTGGTAAAGGTCAAGTTCTCCACCGAGTTCTCGACAAAGGGATCAGATAAAAACAAGGGTTGGATGCGTCGGCGACGAGGAGGAGGAGGTTGGCTGCTTCCGGGTGGACCTTGGCTCAAAATTTGTGTTTTAAAACGGCTGCGTCAGCTCTTTTGCCTGACTCCACCTTCGCTTTGGCTGTGGGTGATCATGCTAAGTGCCGCTTTATCGCAATTTTCACCAAAGGGTGACGAGCCAATTGCGCGCTGATATGCAAAATATTTAGTAGGTTTCACACCGATAGGCTCTATTTAGAGCCGGTGAGAACCAATCGTCACCTTGGGCTGAGGTGATTTGTATTTCGAATTTCCAAGACCAGCTTGCTACATTACCTGGTCGAACTGTTCGTCCGATCTGTGTACCTATGACCGACAAGAACAACTGTGACGGAATTAGCCAGTTGGCGAGACTTTAGTAACCCATAACAACCGAACATTCTGATAGTCGCTTCGGCCCAGTTGCCTTTAACCATTGGGATATGCGATGAGATATGGCTGGCAATGAACGTTTTGGGTCCACCTCTATAGCAAGGCAATTAAGAGGGAGTCCACTCTCGGAGTCGTTGTAATCATTTACATCCAATAACGGTGACCTATTACCCTATTCGTTTCAGCGATCCTCCCCGATGGGTTAACGGCTCTTCGCAGCTTCTCAGCTTTCCTTCGTCCCTACCTAGAAGCGCGAACTATATCGGATTATTGCTATTGCCGATCGAGACCCGTTTGAGATGGAACAAAGATCGGTATCCATTGGGGAGTATGTCTTAGGAGGACAAAGAAATGAAGAGCTTTTCATTAAAGGGGCGGGCCAATAAAGCGGTTCTCGCCGGGCTTGCGATTGGCACAGGTGGGTTTGTCATGGCCGCGTGTGGGAGCTCGGGTTCTACAGCGAGTGCGACGACTGCTACTACAGCCGCCCCGGCCCCGACAGTGGTTCACGAATACATGACAATCCTAACCGGCGGCATGATCAAGAGCCCTGGCAACCCAATCTATTCTCCAGGAAATCTTACCGTACCCAAGAACTCGATAGTCGACCTTACCATAACTTCCTACGACGACGGAACGGCTCCCTTGACAACTGGATATACCCAATATGCGAATGCCAAAGGCTTGATAGGTGGGACAGAGACCATCGGTGGGACGCCCGCTGCATCTGTACCAAATGCGAATATTGCTCACACCTTTACGATTCCGCAATTAGGCGTAAATATGCCAATTCCAGCTGCGGCCACAGACGTTTCTGGTCAGCCAAAGAACACAGTGGTCGTCGAGGCGCAATTTAAGGTCACCAAGGCCGGTACTTACGTGTGGCACTGCTTCGCCCCTTGCGGATCGGGATCTGATGGTATGAGCGGTGTAATGGCAACCTCCGGGCAGATGATGGGCAACTTGGTCGTAGAGTAGCAGTATCTGGGCTGAGTCGCCTTGGATACCTCGTTGGGGATCAACTGGGCGATTCGGGCGCTGAAGATAAATAGCAAGGGTGAAGGTTCATTTGAGCCTTCACCCTTTGGTTTTCTCACATCTGGGTTAGCGACTCTTGATGACCAGCGCAAAGCGAAAAAGCTAGCCGGTCTGTCAATTCCTCTTTCGTTGTGTAGCCGCTGCGATATCGGCTAACGATGATATTGGTCGTATCTAATCCACTGGGGAATAGCCTCGATCTGGATAGACTTCGGCGATTTGGACCGGAAAACGGTCCTTACCTGCTTTAGAGGAAAGTATCGCGAACAATTCCATCGAGGTATTTCTCGCCCGGTAACGGCGAAATACCCTCCTCATTTTGTGGTTGACAAATCAACCCCATAGTTGACCAGGGCTGATTAGCGGCGACCACTCGCAAATTCGACCGTTGAGCCGGCTCTGTGCTCTTTTTATATCCTGCTGGTGCTTGATATCCTGGGTAGAGCTATCCCTTGCATAGCTGCGAGAAATTAGCTTGAGGAGTCTAATTCGATCGCCTTGTTAGACACTGGCCTTAAATCATGCACCAACCATGGCTCGCAACAATCGATTGTCCAGTTAGGGCGGCGCTTGGGAAGGCACTTAAAAACAGGGCGAGGTTAGCAATGTCCTCGGTTGTAGTAAACTCGCCGTCCACGGTGTCTTTTAGCATCACATTTCGCACAACATCTTCTTCTGATATCCCAAGTTCCTTGGCCTGCTCCGGTATCTGCTTCTCGACCAGTGGTGTCCTAACGAAGCCCGGGCAGATTACGTGGGACCGGACGCCGTGTGCGGCACCCTCTTTGGCGATTACGCGCGCAAGACCAAGCAAGCCATGCTTAGCAGTTACGTAGGCACTTTTGAGCGGGGAAGCTTCGTGGGAGTGCACAGATCCCATATATATGATGACGCCGCCGCGATTGTCCTTATACATCGAGCTTATTGCGGCTTTCGTGGTCAGAAATGCCCCATCTAGATGGATAGCTAGCATCTTCTTCCAGTCGGAAAAGGCATATTCCTCGATTGGATTGACTATCTGGATTCCAGCATTGGAAATGAGTATGTCGACCGCTCCGTATTTATCCACCACTTGCTGGGTCGCACTATTTACTGCATCCTCGCTGGTTACATCCATGGTGACACCCATAGCCGAACCACCGTCGGCGACTATTGCAGCCGCTACGGCTTGGGTTCCATCGCCATTCAGATCGGCGATTGCGACGTTTGCCCCAGCCCTAGCGAAGGTTTCTGCGATCTCTTTTCCGATGCCGCTCGCAGCCCCAGTTACTATTGCCGTTTTGCCTTTGAGGGTCAGTTCCATATTCATGTGCATCTCCCTGGTGGTGCTCTATCGCTCCCAAGTTAGCGTAAAAATGACGCTTTCCTTCTCTGTTCACTTATCAAAAGGCGAGTTTGATAATACAGTCGGCTCTGGTTATTGCAAAGGCCGACCTATCGAGCGCCAATAGATTTCCGAGCATAAATGATTCAGCGTATTAGGTGGCGACAATGTCTTATTTGGTGATTTTCGACCGACATCGCAGGAACTACTTTCCCTCCTTAATGACCCACGAGGGAGGCACTGGAATGGTGTTTGACTGGGAGTATCGGTTCCGACGTCAGTCTGGTAGGATTACAGGAGGCGATGGAGCTCGCCGATATGCGCCGCAAGGCTGATGGCTCCTTTTGGTTGGCACCAACTAAAAGGAGGCGAGCTGTGGGTTCCATCGAAAATTCCTTTCTCAGCTGTAATCGGAATTACCGCAATATCGGATTCAGGTGCTTGGGTGCCACCGGCGAAGCGATGGCTGGATTCCTCTTTTATATCGAGAGGCGATTTCAGTGACTACTCGAAGGGAAGGGATTGAGGAAAGCGTTCTGCTTGGGGTGGAGAACGGTTCTCTCAGGAGCATTCTTTTCCCGTTCTCCACCACTTCAAGGGCAATTGCGACGGAAACCATCGCTGACCTTTATCTAGATCGGATTGTTCGCTCGATACTTTGTGAACAAAGTAACACTGGGTTGGAAAAATACTTCTATGAACTACCCGACGATACCGAGACGATATCCTACAGGCAGGCAGTATTTCTTGACCTGGTAGGTAGCGCCACATATTCACTCCTGGAGGCCTTTTCGGGGAAGTTAACCGCAATAGCCGACGCCACGGTTTCCGTAAAGAAGTCGAGTTATCGTTTACACGTTGAACTTCGCCTTTTGGACCTTGCACAGCGATATATAGATCTACTGCTGGAAGCCAATGCGACTTTAACTGATTTAAATTTCAAGTCCGTCGCACTTATGGACATTGCTGGTTGCATCCGGTCGATCTGTGAAAGTTCGGAGTTTGTCGACTTTTGCACCCAGACAAGAGATCTCAAGGCGAGGTTAGGGGAGATCGAATACACCTTGTTCATTCGTGACGGAACTATCAGGGTGGAAGGTTATCAAGGTGAGGAGGCCTATGCAGACGAAGTATTTAAGTTATTTAGTCGCTTCAATGAAGATTTGACATCGCAGCGAGGCACCACCTCAAACATTGCCGGGGGCATGGACCACGTCAGGGCGGCAATTTTGCGACTAGTCAGCCAGGTATTTCCAAACGAGTTCCGAGATCTATCTCAATTTCACGCTAATTGGCCGGGTTTCATCAATGGTGAGCTCCTTATGTACATTCGGGAACTTGCTTTCTACTTAGCAGTACAAAAGAGAGTGAATTCCCTGACAAAGCTGGGTAATGAATTTTCAATTCCACAGATTTACACCGGTGAAGGCGAAAGTAGCGCGTATGGCAACTTTGATTTGGCACTTGCGATCAAACTCGAAGCGGAAGGAAGTCGACCCATCGCAAACGATTGGTGGCTGGCAAAGGATGAATACGTAATAGTAGTTACTGGGCCGAACCACGGAGGAAAGACAACTTTTGCTCGGGCCTTTGGTCAACTTCACTATATGGCTCGCCTCGGTTGTCCTGTACCGGCGGCTAAGGCGAAAGTGCAAGCCTTCGATTTTTTGATAACTCATTTTGAATCTGAGGAGCGGGCGACTCTTGACCAGGGTCGCCTTGCCTCAGATCTTTCGTCTGCCAAAGCTGCCTTAGACCTAGCGGGACCTAACTCGGTTCTGATCTTCAACGAAGTTTTCTCATCGACTGGCCTGCAAGACGCTAAATGTCTCGGCCTAAGACTACTAAGGACAGTATGTGAAAAAAGGTCAAGGGCGGTTTATGTTACCTTTGTTGACGAACTTGCGCTTACAGGGCCAAGTGTCGTCTCCATGGCCGTCGCTGTCGCCAAAGACAACCCTACTAGTCGTTTTTTTACCCTCACAAGATCGGCACCTACAGGGAAATCATATGCACTTCTTATGGCGGAGAAATTCGGTTTGACTAGGGATATGTTAAAGGCCCGTTTAGAGAGATGAGGGTCAATCTTCTTTTTCCCGACCAAGGACTAACTGTATTCAAACGCAACGGAAACAGTCATGCTGCCGTTGTGGAGGATCTGGATTTGGAAACGATCTTCGCTACGATGTCTAAGGGCGATGAGCTTATCGAGCAGGTCGTTCGGTCAGTTTTCCTGGAGCGAAATGTTCCAGTTGAAGTTATTCTGTTTCGCCAGCAAGTTTTGCAAGACGTCCTGTCGAAACCTGAGACTTTTAGGAAGATATACGAAATTGCCTCTGAGGCTGGTCAAGCCGAGCGCAAAGTTTACGGCGGCCTTTTTGCCAGGACTCCCTCGGCACGACTTTTTCGCTCTGTACGCGTTCTGAATGTCTATTTGGAGCTTCTGCGGGAGTTAACTGCCACTGTCCTAAAAACTGGTGGCAGGATGAGCTCAGAGGGAATGTCTACCTTCGAAAACACCGTTATCGACAATTTAAACGAGCAATATCTCGCAAGCGTAGAGGAACAGCTGAAGTATCTCACCTTTCCCGATGGGGTGCTCCTCGGGGCTAAGCTCGCGCAGAGTGGCGAGGGAAGTGGCTATCGATTACTTCGTAGAAATGATGGATATAAGAAGTGGTGGGATAGAGTCTCTCCGAGGACCAATAGGCAGACCTTCCGGATTGCGCCTCGCGACGAATCTGGAGGCCGGATCCTTGCAGAGATTCAAGACCAGGGAGTTTTTGAAGCTGCTGAGATGGTGCATTCCGCCGCTCAACATATAAAAGGCTTCTTTGCCGCGCTACGTAGCGAAATGGCATTTTATATGGGATGCCTAAATTGCTATGAAGCAATAGTTCCTTTAAATGCACCAATTTGCTGGCCGATACCCCTAGAGCCCAGAGAAGGGGTCTTGAGATTTTCCGGACATTGGGCTACCTCACTAGCCCTTAGGACGGGGATGCCGACGGTTGCAAATGACCTCGGAGTCGATGGTGTGCTTAGAGTGGTTATCACAGGCGCAAATTCCGGCGGAAAATCCACTTGGCTTCGAAGCGTTGGTCAATCCATGCTGATGATGCAGGCGGGGATGTTTGTGCTCGCGGATTCGTTTGCTGCAAGTATTTTCGACGGATTGTATACCCATTTCAGCAGGGGTGAAGATCAAAATCTACTCGGTGGAAGATTGGATGAAGAACTTAGTCGACTAAGTGGTGTGGTCGATGAAATTTCCCCAGATTCCATTTTGCTGATGAACGAGTCCTTTTCCTCAACCAATGAGCTTGAGGGTTCGGCGGTCGCAGAGGAGGTTTTGGGTGCCCTTTCCGAAGCCGGAGTACGCTGTTTCTTGGTGACGCATATACACCAGCTTGCGGCGGATTTGGGAGCGTCGGCACAAAAGGGCGACCGTTTCTTGATCGCCGAGCGAAGTGCTGACGCTTGCAGAACATACCGGATCCTTGTCGGGGAGCCGCAAGCTACTAGCTTCGCCTACGACCTATACCGGAAGATTGGCGGTTTCGGAAGTGAGTAAGTAACTTCAGCGATGGTTTGAATGCAAACATCAAGAATCAATTGTATAAGACATGTTCGTCCTTCAACGATGACCTCAAGCGGACTAGTAGCTCAAGGGACGAGCTTCACCTGAACACCCTGCACCGATGGGAGGAGGAACGGCGAGTCGAACTAGTTGAGCGGACCACACTTACTAGCTGGCCGCCCTGGCCACTTAGGCTCGGTGAAAAAGTCCCGTATGTGGCTCCGGCGTCCCCCACCACGATTGCCTATCTTGGGCATCTGTACCAACTGACAGAATGAAGAATTTGTCCGTCTAATTTCGCCGCTGGTGGGATTAGGCTTTGCGAGTCCAACAATCCGGGGCCCAACGGACGGTCAAAGACTTCCGAAGCCGCTACGCCGGTGGTGGCCAAGATCGGCCTCGTCAAATAGGGGGCCTAACTTAGCACTGACCTACTGCTACGTCGATGCATCTAGAGGTGACTCATACCCATCTAGTTAGTGTCTATTTAGGAGGTGTCACTGGAAACCGATTACTAGCGAAGGTAATCGTGTACCACTTCACCAAGATCCAAAGTTAGATCTGCCACCAGATGAGTTGCCGATACTACCTCTCTCACCGGGAGATCAGCGACGGGTGCCAGAGCGTGTGGGTGCAGCTCAATAGCTGATGGGCCGGTCCAGGCACCTTTAAGGGTGATATCGCTTAGATAGTACTTGACCAGTTCACAAACCCTCGGGGTGGCATCAACATGAGGAATGATCTTGAGCAGAAAGCTCGGTTCCTTTAGAGAAGTCAATACGGCATCATGATCGAGTTGACGATGCTTGTATCCCATGGTGCCAATTGCTACCCGTAATTTCCCGTAGTCGAGGGTACCCACCAGGGTGTCTATTTCGACTTCTAAACACGGATTTGCTAGCTTTTTCGGAAATCCCCAGATTTCCCTACCCCCGGCGATAGGAGGATGGTCGTTCAGATACATCGAGTGTACATATCCACCCTTTTCCCCGTTGAATTCGACTGGTATGACTTGACCTGATTCGGTGTAGTCACCAAAACCCGTACTGTCAGGCATTCTAATGAACTCATACTTCACCACGTTGTCTAGGATCTTCAGTGGCTTGGGAACTACCTTTTCAAGGGCGGCAATATCTGTTCTGTATGTAATGATCATGTATTCGCGATTAACAAACCGATATGGACCCTTAGGATAGCCCGGGCTCGTCAGCGGCATCGCGAAAGCTGATTGTACGACATCCTTTATCTCCAACTTTATCTCCACTTCCTTCGTCGGATGGTTCTTGAAGTCGCCAGTCAACTAAGATCGGCATGACATTCTGCTCCACAAAATCGCCAACTTCATTTCCTGTGCTACTGGTACAACCTAACAGACAACGCCGTCATAGAAGTTTGCTCTTTGCAAAGCTTCAGTAATCGTGCCCCTCGGAACTAGTCGCTTTGGCTGAAGATGTCGCCAACTAACTTCTACTGCATCTAGCTACTAGCGATGCATGCGCTAGGTCCAATAGGTTGAGTTTGCCGTCATCCTTATAAGAGGCACATTTCGCATTCCAGAGTTGGAAGCCATGGGGAGCGGCGCGCTAAAGTTTCCACTTTATAGAACACGGTCATTTGCAAAGTACAGATGGGATGCCGAGTAGGTCGAGCGTGAGATCTGGCATGCGAGCGAGTTGGCGGGTCGCTGCTGCGATGTTGACTGATCGGCGCGTGTCGGATGATGCCGA
>JAKBHQ010000201.1 GCA_021836665.1 Thermoplasmata archaeon | reverse complement strand
ATCGTCCTGGTTCCAAGTCCTTAATTGGTCGATATTCACAAAGTTGGTGACCTGCTTCCAAAAACCCGAGCATAACTGCTCAGAATCCTTAGACTTATTCGCACACGGTTGATAAGAAATTTGGGTCACCAGCAACTCATGCACCTTGACGCTCAGTTGCGCGGGAGAACGTGCTAGCACGATACGCCGAACTTCCCTATGAAGGGTAGATAAAATGACCTCTTGGTCGGAGTATCTGTGTAACAGGTTCAAGTAAGCGTTCAAATCAGCGTAGAAGTCAGCCTGTAGAACATCCCAGTTCGCAAGGTAAAACCTATCCAATACACGCCTATCTTCCAGTAGATGTGTGTTCGAGTCCATTTGCGGTATATTGGCCGCATTCACGAGGGCATGCCTCGCTTTACGCTGTTGTGTCGTAGATTCCGGGCTTCTGCGGGTGCGGCGTTGGCCCATGACGACATTTCTCGGGTCTCCCCTCGACCATGTGGCACGACAAGTTGCAGGGTTGCCTATGCGTTCGCTCCCCGTTTCGTCCTTACCCCTGAGGTTGTCTGCTGAAGCAGATTCTAAAGCAGCACACTGAGGAGGCATCTGGTGGCGAGTCATGTTGCTTTTGTGCAAGGTAGTTCACCTCCTTTCAAGGTTCACTTGGTATGGTCAGCCTGGGCTTGAGAGACCTTACCTCAAGCCCCCACTTCTAGTTCTGGGGTGGTTGACTAGCACTTACACTTGTTGCCCGATTGGGACTTTTGTCGAGGTCTACCTTTCTTTCAGCGATAGCATCGATCGCCTTTGGCGAAAATATGCAAATAACGGAAATATGGTCCTTGCATGCCCGTGGCGTCCGAACTAGGTCCATCGGGTGATTTTAGGTCGAAGGTGGGACGCCCAAGTGACCTGCGAGCCTTCCCCGGGGCCGGGGCCGGGGTCGGGCTTGGTGCTGTAGGCAAAACTAATAGGCGCCATTGATTCGAATCGGTAAATTAAGGGCCACCTGCGTGGTAGTTTTTCAGTCAATGAACTATTACGCCGACCAATTTGCCCTGAGTTCTGCCGTCGGCATAAGCGATATTGCAGCCGCCATCGAACTGGCATCGAGACGGACCACCTTTTTTGAGAACCTAGGCGATACAAACCTGGAGCTTTGGGACACCGCCGATTGGAAATTTCACTCAAGGAGCCTCAGAGTCGAAATTCTAAGGTCACCGCGAGCCGAGCTTATCCTTGCCCCAAGCGACGGATATGGGCAGGTCGGCAACTTAAAGGATCCCACACCGTCGGGGCACGAGCACCATGAAAACATTGAGCCGCCCGGATTAGCCCAGCGAATTAAGGGCATAACGGGCGACCGGGCCCTTGTTAAGTTTGCTGAGTTCCGTGCCAATGTTGGGAGGATTTGGATAGTCGATGACTTCGAAAAGCGGTTGGGCCTATTTGAGATTAGGTCGCCCTTGGAAGCAGGCTTACGATGGATAATCCCCCGAGCTCGTACCGGATACCAGCTAGAGTTCAACGCAATTTCCGACAGCTTGCGCCGTATCTTCGAGCCGTGGATATCAATACCCACAGACCTAGATATGTGGCGCTTTGCACTTTTGTCGACCGGAAGAAGTCCATTCGACTACACTTCGTCGTTTAGCGTCAAACTTTCCCCTGATACTCCGGCCGTGACGGCTATCGGGTCACTGCTGATTTACCTCCACTCGGCTGCTTCGAAGAACCTGGAAGGAATGATTAATGATCTGGATCAAGAGTTCACCCACGACTTTCGAGTATCTATAAGGCGCGCAAGATCTATAATTGCCGCATCCTCGCCAATACTAGGCAATCAGCCAGCAAAGGAATTGCGAAATAGTCTCGGAGAACTGGCTGGTTTAGCAGGTCAAGTGAGAGACCTGGACGTCGCATTGGATAGTGTCGCAACCATTGCGGAACTCAACAACGAGTCCACCATCGCCGCACTTAAACTCCTCCGAGCGGAAGCCAGGGATGAGCTTTTTCGGCTTTACTCCCAGGGATACGTAGCCGACACTCTCCGACGATGGCACCAATTTGCGATAGAAGCGTATCTGACACGAAATAGTAGGGCTACTTCGATTTCCGAAGTAGCCAAGTCCCAGCTGCTCGAAGCTCGCTCTGCTATGCTCCGAGTTTCCAATAGGAAAAAAGTAGAGTCCGACCACGAAGCCTTGCATGATCTTCGAAAAAAAGCCAAAGCCCTACGGTATCTCCTCGAAGGTTATTCGAGTCTGCTTGACCCAACCAAAGCAGAAATCGCTGTAAGCGACTTAAAGGTCCTGCAGGACTATTTGGGAAAGCTGCAGGATAGGGCTACATTACTAGCCCTTCTTCGTAGGCTTAATGTCGAGGACATAGATCCGGAGCTCTTCGAGATTCCACCCGGGGTTGGAAAGGCGTTGGCGAGTTTCAAGTCCAAAGAGGCTGAACGACACTACAAGGAATTGTTAGACACAGTCAGAAAGCGTTCCCACTAATAGATCGTCCCCACTAATAGATGTTTAGGAGAAGAGAGTGAAGGTACTGGCCTGTTACTCACTAAAAGGGGGAGTCGGCAAGACAACCACTTCCGTTTGCTTGGCCCATATTGCGGCGACTCTTGGATTTAGAACTTTACTGTTTGACTTGGACACCCAAGGGTCAGCTACCTGGCTTTTAAGGACTGAGCGTGCAAAGGGTAACGGTCTGACAAAAACGGCCAAGGGCGTTTCAAAGGGCGAGAAGGTGGCCCGATCCCAGATCGTAGGTTCGGACTATGACAACCTCGACCTACTCCCATACGGAGTTGAAACCATAGATTTGGACTTGCAGCTTTCGAACATGAAACGTCCAGCCCAAGGTGCCTCAAGAATACTGGGAATTGCGGCCGGAGATTACGATCTGGTGATCGTTGACCTTCCTCCTTCCGCTGGCCATTTAGCCCAATCAGTCTTGAAGGAGTCAGATCGAGTGATCTTCGTTATGACCCCTTCGATGCTTTCCATACATGCCCTGGTGGAAGCGAAGGATCGAATTCCGACCGTCGCAAAACAGAAGACCTCTGTGCTTTTTACAATGTTTCAAGAGCAGAGAAAGACCGACTTGGCTGCGGTCGACTTGGTAGAGTCCGAAGGCAATCACGTATTTTCGACCCGAATAGTAAAGTCAACCCTCTTCGATCGCATGCAGGAAAAAAGAGCGCCAATAGCACTGAGCGCTCCCCATTCGAAGGCCTCGAGGGATTACCATGCGTTATTTGAAGAAGTCTCCGGGATGCTCAATCTAGACAATTTACGGTAATAACCGGCGGAGAATGACAGTCCAACACCCGCCATCGCAGCGACTCCCGATATAACAAAATCCATGGTGAAGCTACCCATAACGGAGGCCAGTGATCCTCCAAGTTGAGTTGCCAGGGCTTGCGCCACTCCAAAGCTGAGAGTCACTAGGCCGAAAACCGCCGAAAACGACCGTGCGGGAACGTCGTCGCCAATGAAGGAAGCGACGGAGTTTGCCACTCCGGACATTGGCACTCCAAAAAGTAATGCCGCGACCATAGCTTCAACCGACCCCCCTATCAGAACCAACAGAGAACTCAATACCATGAAAAGGAAGCCACCAGCCATTATCAGGGTCCGTCCGAAAAGGTCTGAAAGTCGACCTGAAACTATTCCACCAAAGATAGACACAACGCCAATAATGCCGAAGTCAATCGATGCAGCAGAGGAAGAAATGTGGGAACCGTGTTCTATCTCCGCCACAAAAAAGGTAAAGAAAAGGGCATATGAGAGTCCGTAGGCGGTGTAGGCAAGGGTCACCGATTTCCAACCTGGGACCCGCATCAGGTCTTTTGCACTGCCACGCTGAAAATCGGGCTTCCCGGTCTCTTTTGGCAAAAATGCAATTATTAAGACAAGTACCAAAAGGCCAAACCCAGCCTGAATCGCCCACTGGAGGCGCCAAGCTAGCTGGCCGCCGAAGACGTGAAGCACCCTTGCCAACTCCGCCGAGATCGAAATGAGAACTCCTATCCCGGCCCCAGCGAGCCCCATTGCTAGGCCAGAGAATCGCACCTCCACCGAACGGGCGGCAATTCCTGGAGTTGGTACCCAAATGAACGATCCACCTAATCCACAAATTGCCATAGAAAGCATAGTTAAGTACACACTGCGAGACAAAAAGTTCATTGTCATCCCAGAAGTGGAGAGAAATAGCCCCCACACAACCAGTGACTTCGACTTCACCCTCGTCGCCAGAAAGGACACCAGAGCAGTCCCTAGCAGGTATGCCCCAACATTTGCCAGACCCACGCTCCCAGCGAGCGAGTAGGAATGCAAGTAGGTTCTGGTCATTTCGGGCAGCATCACGGCATATGAAAATCTTCCGAACCCCTGCGCTACGCCAGCGGCCACGGCGACGAGGGTAATAACATACCTTGCCCTTAGTCGAGTAGAGATCGGCCAATGCCGCCCTTCAACTTGGTCAAGGGTCAAATGAGTCGCACCTCCAATGGGTTCCCGAGCCAGTCTAGAGTCAGCTCAATCCTTACCAAAAACGATAGATTGGCTAGAACAAACGCAACCCGCTTCCTTTGCTTCCCAAAAACCAGTATTCCTGGTATTTCGATATCGAAGATCGATTGTTTGAATTCGGAGACCAGAACCGCACTTCGAGTCGTTCAGAACTCGGCAACAGCGAGTGCTGGATTCAAAATCAAAATGCAACGACTGGCAGCCGATTGAAGAGCCGATTTGCCAGGTTCCCACGGAGAGGGAATGATCGCTGAAGGTGGACTTATGCTGCTTTTGATGACTTTAGATCACCGTCTGCTAACGAGTTAACATCTCCCCGGACAAAGAGTAGCCCCAAAGTCCTTCTAGCATGAAAGAGTGAGGGAAGGGCCGAGATTCAGCAACACCAAAGATCAGCTTTCGGAGTACTTTGCCATTTATTTCGATCGTGGATCTCCGTTGGGATCGTTGCGGCGGATCCACGCCTATTCGGTGTCAGCGGACACCCTTACTACCGTTGCTCTAGCTGGCACTCTTTTTTTTTCAATCTCTCCGCAGGCCGCTAAGTCCCAGATAGCCCTCTACCTGGCACTTACGATGGCACCATTTGCCATCGTCTCCCCCATCCTTTCGCCTGCATTGGATCGCGGCAAGGTCGCTAGGCGGCTAGTGCTTCTAATCTCGGCCATAGTGCGAATAGCTGCGGCGTTGGCCATGGCAAACAATGTCCACTCTATGTTGATATTTCCCTTAGCCTTAGCCGTACTCATCTCCTCAAAGTTGTATTTAGTAGCCAAAGCTGCCTTAGTGCCAGAACTACTCGGGTATGGCGTAGACATGTCGCAAACTGATTCAAAGCCAATTGGGCCGTCCTCCATACTCGTGAAGGCAAACTCCCAATTGTCTATGCTGGGAGCCGGAGCCGGCATCGTCGCAGGCGTTCTCGGCGCAACTTTACTAAAAATTCCCCATATCGGATCACCATGGATCCTCAGGATTGAGGTCATTCCGCTCATCCTAATGCTTGGCGAGCTTTCTGTACTGGCACGAGAGGCTCGCAAACTGGACAGGACGATTATCAAGAGTGATCCAGTTGCCAAAGATAAAAACCCCCAGGAAGAGATTGGTCAAAGCAAGCCTAAAAAGAACCAACCATCTGGCGATGGCTACTCTACGACACTTCTTGCATCTGCAGCGATGGCCGTGCTCAGATCAGGTGTTGGATTTTTCACCTTTCTTATCGCCTTCTCCCTAAAACGGGCCAATTCAAGCGCATACGAATATGGCCTTGTCCTTCTTGCATCGGCCGCCGGGGCGATTCTCGCGACGGCGACTACGCCGAAAGTCAGGTTGGTCATCCGCGAACAACAGCTTCTTCTCGCCGCCTTAGTAGTGGAAACCGTCTGTGCCATCGTTGCCGCTTACTTCGCCGACATAGCTTCACAGGTTGGTCTGGCATTGATCGTTGGATGGGTGGCAGCCTCGGGTAAGTTATCCTTCGATGCAATAGTCCAGCACCATATTTCCCAGGATCAACATGGAAGGATATTTGCAAAGTACGAGATGCGGTTCCAGGTAGCATGGGTAGCGGGAGCTCTAGTCCCCACCCTCATCAACCTACCTCTTAGGTCCGGAGATGCAATTGTTGCCTCCTCCGCACTTGTTGCGGCGCTATTTTTCGCTACGGGTCGAGCGGCCCTCCGTTTCAGAGGGTAGTCAAATGGCACCCCGCCCTCTTCACCCTTGCTAAGGTTTTCACCTATGGCTATCTATGCGCTTGGTGGTTCTGAACCCAAAATTGATCCTGATGCTTTCGTCCACCCCGACGCCGTCGTAATAGGGAACGTCGAAATAGGACCGGGATCTTCAATTTGGCCCCATGCCGTATTACGCGGCGATTATGGGCGAATAGTAATCGGCAGGGATACCTCAATTCAAGATGGAACGGTGATACACGCTACGGCCGAACTCCCGACCATAGTTGGAGACAGGTGCGTCATAGGCCACATAGTGCACCTTGAAGGTTGCATAATCGAAGACGACGCTCTCGTTGGATCCGGATCGGTAGTTTTGCACCGCTGTAGAGTCCACTCGCATTCATTGGTAGGCGCGAATGCCGTGGTAACCAACGATACCGACGTGCCTAGCCACGCAATGGCCCTGGGCATTCCAGCCAAGATATTTGCGGACAAAGTGGGAGAAGGCGAATTTCTTGATTCGGTGAACCTGTATGTGGAAAATGCGAAGCGTTATAAAACGGACCTTCGCCGAGTCGATTCATAATCGGCTACCCTTGCGACCATTTACTTTTTAAATTCGGGAAAACTCCGTCCTTAGACGAGCCACTTGAATTTGCAATAGCAAAGAAGCGTCCGCAGATGGTGTTGATGGCCACGTCCCTGCTAAAGGTGTTAGAGAGATTCTCGCTGGAAAGGACGTCGTTTACCCTTCCCTTAACAAGTACCTTTCCCGATTTAAGTAGTAAGACACTGTTCGCCGCCCTCGGAATCTCTTCGACGTGGTGGGTCACCATAACCACCGAACCCGGTCTCCGCTTATCCGTATCAATTACACCGCCTAAGATCTCTAAGAGGTCTTCCCGAGCAGGAAAATCTAGCCCTGCGGCGGGTTCATCCAGAATCAAAAGCTCCGGCTCCCCCACCAGCGCTCTTGCAAGCAGAAGCCTCTGCCTTTCACCGGCCGATAACTTGTCAACAGGAGTCTCCTTTCTATCAAGAAGATCAACTCTGCGAAGCTGTTCCATGGTCGCATCCATGTCGAACTGCGAGTATCTGTGCCAATAAGGTGCGTAATCACCCGAAGTACCAGTTAGAACGACCTCAAAGGCACTAGCACTTCCCATAAAACGATCTAAAACAACCGGCGAGACACTTCCAATTCGCCTTCTCAGCGCCCTCATATCGCTTCGGCCGACCAACTCTCCCAAAATCTCCAATTTTCCAAAGGAGGGTCTATCGATCGCAGCTAGCAGCCTAAGCAGGCTGGTTTTACCCGCACCATTTGGACCAAGTATCACCAAGAACTCACCCGAGTTGATTTCTAGATCGATACCGGACAAAATCTCCAGACCGGACCTAGACAATCCGATCCCCTCGGCCGATATCACTGGTCCACTCATTGATCTCCCCCGAGTCGATAGAACTCTTTGTCCTGGTTAAACTTAGCCAATCCATCGAGTCCTACCAGGTGACAAAACCCATTGAGGACCACGAAATCTTTCGCCGACCAGGTGCCGACCATTTAGATCATAGATCAGAAGCATAAACTGTTGCCGGAGCTCGCCCTTAGAGGAGCAAATATCGTAGATCGGTCAGAGCACTGCGATGGCCTAGCGGCAGAATAGGTGGCATCAAACTGACCGGAGCAGTTGAATTGCAAAACTGACTTCTGGGTCATTATTGGATCCTCATCAACTCCCGAGTTCGGCTCAGCCGAGATGGAGCATGCCAAAAGGCAAAATTCGTCCAACCGACTTGGTAAAAATAACTAAATGGTTAGCGGTAGGACTGAAGTGTAATTACAATGGTGAAATGCACTCTGTCAGGCGGGAGACCCAGGAAGATGGTTTCCTCTCCGCAGACCCGGTTTTGGCTCGCCTTATTGAGTCCTTCGACTCCGTTAGGTCGATTTCAGGAGCTACCTCGGTATTCGAAGCAAGCCCTAGTGGCCGCTATCTGAAGGTAGGTCTATGTCGAACCTGTCCTGATCTGATTATTTCGGGAGATTCGATAGAACTCCCACTGGAATTTTCTCCGGAAATCCTCCGGAGTACATCGCGGCGAATGAATTCGAGAGATACTAGCGACCTCGACACCTTACAGGTAGATACCAGCGTAATTGCAAAACAGTGGACTGGCGCAAAGTCGGCGCAAATCGTAAATGGGGCATTTAGCTTCGGCCCGATACGTGCTCTAGTTACTTCCAGGTTTGCAAGCAACCGCTATCTCGTTTTATGCTCGCTAAATCCACTAAAGACATCCCTGGCGGGTGCCGCTGGAATGATGGCCATTCTAGCCAAATTCGCTGCTGCCTCAAATTCAATTTCACAAGAGCTCGATATGCTCAGGGGCAGGATAGACAGGGCGGAAATTATGGCAACCGCCGATCCGCTAACTTCATTGGCCAATCGAGCTGGTTTCAACATGGCACTTGAGCAGGAACAACGAAGAGCGTTACGATACATGGGCAGCACAACCGTCGCAATAATTGACCTCGATGGTTTGAAAGTTATTAACGACACCAAAGGTCATAGCGAAGGCGATCAGCTTATAGTTCATGCAGCCCAAATCATTAAGGACACCTGCAGATCGACCGACACCGTTGCAAGGCTTGGAGGTGATGAATTCGCAATTCTTGCCCCCGAAACGGACCAGGCCGGAGCGGAAATGCTCCTTGCCCGGTTGCGTCATGGCCTTGCTAGGGCTTCCATTTCAGCCTCGATCGGCATCGCCAACACCAAAGGTCCAAATCCCGACATTCCCGGCTTGATCGAAAAAGCCGACCAGTTGATGTACAGGGAAAAAAATATCAAAAAGCGTAGTTACCGGGTCGGCTAAGTCGACCTCCACCCATCGACTCAAGGTCGCTGCGCCTGTTTTGCAAAAAACTCTGATCGACGGGTAATTCCAATCGAGATAGAGGGCTCTTGACCTCGCTTCCGGGCCAATCGACGGGTATTAGGGTCTTATTAGCCACTGTGTCCTCAAGACCTTAGTTGTCCACCTTCAGCTCGAAGCCCGGGCAGTGGAGGCCATGATGCCATTTAGCTTGCCGAGCCTCTAAAACTGCACCAGATGATGCGGATATCTAAATCGTTTAGCTAGCTGAGCCAATCCTGGGGACGGCAAGCCGAGCCGAGCCCTATAGATTTCTGTATCCAGCGACGACGGACTCCCGGAACAAAAACACAGATCA
>JAKBHQ010000157.1 GCA_021836665.1 Thermoplasmata archaeon | reverse complement strand
GAGGGGCAATCATGGCGGTGTTTGACTCTTGGAATGGATCGAGGGCTATCGCTTATAGGCAGAGGGAAGGGATTCCTAATGACCTCGGTACGGCGGTTAACGTTCAGGCCATGGTGTTTGGCAATCGAGATGATAACTCCGGAACTGGAGTTGGATTTACCAGAGATCCGGCTACCGGAGCAAAGGGTGCATATGGCGACTTTTTAGTCAATGCACAAGGGGAAGACGTGGTGGCCGGCGTGCGAAATACCGAGCCACTGAACCGTCTCAAGGATCGATTTCCAGAACTTTACAGCGAGCTCATGATTATCTTTGCCAGGCTCGAGAGCCACTATCGAGACATGTGTGATACCGAGTTCACCATTGAGCAAGGGAAGCTGTGGATGCTCCAGACCCGGGTTGGGAAACGGACGGGCGTGGCTGCTCTAAAGATGGCGGTTGACATGACCAAAGAATCTGAGATCTCCCTCACTAAGCATGAAGCCCTACTTCGCATCACCGGAGATCATCTCGACCAGGTGCTGCACCCGCAGTTCGCCACTAAAAGGCACTCGGTTCTGACTAAGGGACTCGGAGCATCGCCCGGAGCTGCGGTGGGCAAGGTGTATTTCAGCGCCGATGAGGCGGTGTTGGCGTCAAGGCGTGGAGAGAAGGTCATCCTTGTTCGAAAGGAGACATCTCCAGACGATGTCCACGGAATGCTAGCTTCAGAAGGCATTTTGACCACCCGAGGCGGATTGGTCAGCCATGCGGCAGTCGTAGCAAGGGGATGGGGTAAGCCGGCGGTAGTTGGTGCCGATGCCATTCGTATAGTCGGAAGGTCCTTTGTCGCATTTGGCAAAACGGTCATCGAAGGCGATGAAATCTCCATTGACGGCTCAACCGGGGAGGTGGTAATCGGATCCGTGCGACTTACCGCAGCGACTCCTCCTCCAGAGTTTCAGTTAGTGCTGTCCTGGGCCGACGAGGTTAGGAAGAACAAGGTTAAAGTAAGGGCCAACGCCGATACCGGGGCCGACGCACTCTTAGCTAGATCCTTTGGCGCTGAAGGAATCGGGCTGTGTCGAACTGAACATATGTTTTTGGACGACTCCCGTCTACCGATCATGCGAAGGATGATCCTCGCTGAGGGGGCAGAGGAAGAAGAGGCCGCCCTGCAAGAACTAAGAGTGGCTCAAAGGAGCGATTTTCTAGAGATTTTGCGGGCGATGGATGGACTCCCGGTGACCGTCAGACTGCTTGATCCACCGCTACACGAGTTTTTGCCAAATATGGAAGAGCTTGCGATTAAACAGGCGACCGTGGGTCTGACCGATGAAGAGACTCGTCTCTATCAAGCTGCAAGGCTGTGGCAAGAGACCAACCCAATGCTCGGAACTAGAGGGGTGCGGCTAGGGGTGATCAAGCCTGGTCTTTATGCGATGCAGGTTAAAGCTTTGATGGAAGCGGCTGCTATTTGCCTGAAGGAGAAGAAGAAGCCGATTATCGAGATCATGATTCCGCTCACCGTCACAAAAGACGAACTTGCATTGGCCACGACCTGGGTGAGAAACGCGATAGAAGAGATCGGGGTTGTTGGGCTTGATGTTGCTGTTGGAACGATGATCGAAACTCCAAGGGCAGCGCTAAGGGCCGATGAGTTGGCCGAGTCGGCCGAGTTCTTCTCATTTGGCACAAATGACTTGACTCAGATGACTTTTGGCTTCTCTCGTGACGACGTAGAAGGCAAACTTATGGCTACTTACATAGATCAGGGACTACTTCCGGCGAATCCATTTAAGACCATCGACCCAACTGGAGTCGGGGAACTAGTACGAATTGCCGTAGAGCGGGGAAGAAAGACGCGTCCTAACCTCAAAGTGGGCATTTGTGGCGAACATGGCGGAGATCCGGCGTCGGTCGACCTCTTTGTAAAGGCCGGACTTGATTACGTTAGTTGCTCAAGCTTCAGGGTGCCGATCGCCCGACTGGCGGTGGCACAATCACTGATTAGGGGCGGGGAATTGACCGTCACTGACTAGGAGATGAAACCAAAGGCGGGCGAGATCACAAGTCAAGCGGCACATTGCCGGTTCAGGCATCGAACTGCCAGGATGCGCAATTTAACTAGGTCGAGCGACCAAGGTGATGCATCATAAGGAGACAGAGTGAGATCATCGCCAATCACGGTCAGAGCATTCTTTGCCGCCTAGATGATTCTCGTTCGGTCCGAGGCCGCGCAACAAAGGCAAGTTAATCCCGGCTGCGATTGTGAGAGTTTTAATATTTAGGTAGTAAATGATTTGTGCCGATGACTGACTGGTATACGTTATTGGAATAGGTGCTGGGGAACCCTATTTGTAGTTATTTTTAGCTGAATGAGTACATTTTGAGCCGGCGGCGGTCGAAGGATTGACATAATCGCTGGGGGATCTATTTGGCTCATTTAGGCGCTTAGCGGGAGATGGCTGTTGCATGGGTTTGCGCTGGATCGGCGTGAGTTCGGCTATCTCGTTGAGGAGGGGACCCGGTTTGCAGGGATGCGTTGTGGCTATGGATGGGACTTGGCTCGTTACTTGCGCTTTGGCGTCAGATTCGACGGTTCAGGTGGACGAGTGACTTTCACAGACGCTAAATGGAGTGTCGCAGTGGCTCCCACAATCGCCCAGGGCTGGATGAGTTCGCTTTTTAACTACGACGAGATTACTTTTTTTCATTCCGAGCGTATGGTCCATCTTGTGGATTCAATAGCACAAGCGGTAGGCCTCGACGGCGATGATCTTATCGAAGCCCGAGAAGCTGCGGGTTTCCACGACCTTGGCAAAGTTGAGGTTCCAATTTCCATTCTGGGCAAAGCGGGCACTTTGACGAAGGAGGAGTTCGTAGCTGTAAAAGCACACTCTGCCGTTGGTGCCGATCTGATCTTAAAGGCTTCACCTGATTTTTGGAATATAGCCCAAGGAGTAAGGACTCATCACGAAAGGCTCGACGGTTCTGGTTACCCCGATGGATTGAAAGGAGCGGAGATCCCGATCCTCGGTCGCATCATCGCTGTAGCGGACGTGTTCGATGCCCTTACTCATCCAAGGCCATACCGAAAGGGCATGTTTAGCGCTGAATCGGCCTTGGAGTTTCTTGCGGATAACGTGGAAAGCTCCTTTGACCCACATGTAGTCTCTGCGCTCACATCCATCGTTGACTCGACGAGTCTTGGCTGCTAAGTAACTGACCATTCCGACGAGTCGAATCGACCGTTGGCTGGGCGACACTTGGACCATATTTCTGTAAGCCAAAGTTAGCTATTGATTTTGTGACCAGAGTTGTCAAGGAATTGCAGCGATAGAGTTATCTACGATTGGCCGAGCGTTGGCCAATTCTACCAGCGTTCTAATAGTCATACCTGGTGCGCCAACAAGGGAACGAATGCCTTGTGTTTTGGCAAGAGTTTCGATTTGGTTCGCCTGATCCAAGGCTGGCGTGTGGGTCAAAGTCACCACTATCAAAGTAGCGGCGACCTCCTTGGCGATGAAAATGAAGTCCTCGGGAGGGACTTGGGTCCCGATATGGTGGACTAACCATCTTTGGCTTCGAAGTGCAGCCGTGGCCATAGAGGTGGGCAGGGAGTGCTGGTCGCCTGGCGGGGTACCTATGACAGCGATACCCCTTGGTCGCCCTCGTAGGTTCTGCATCATGCAAGCTAGGGCTCTTTCGCATATAGCGGTAGCTCTGTGTTCAGATGCAATAGTGATCTTTCCTGTTGACCACATCTCGCCGAGTTCACGAAAGACCGGGCTAATAAGGTTTTCGGAGGCGGCGATAATTTCAGCGCCACCTTCTGCAACTTTAAGGATGAGGGCCCTAGCCCCGGCTTCGTTGCCGCATAGCAGATATTCCATGAGTCGTGAGGCTTGGTGCTCCCAGTTTCTGACCTTTATACCGCTTGGAGGGGCTATTGGGCAGTTTCGTTTACTGAGGCAATCGAGGAGGTCTTCGGATGTGACCTGATATGTATTGCCCACTTTGTAGGCCTTTAGTTGTCCAGCCCTAATCCATCTGTATGCTGTCTGATAGTGGACCCCTAGTTTTTGCGCCGCCTCTTTTAACTCCACTTTTACAGGTTACGCAAATTTGGAGATATTTTCAGGCATCTGCGAAGCTTCTAGAATGATTTGTGGCAAGTCTTATCGGAATTGTGAGGTCCATTGGCTGACGATGTGGAGAGGGTTTTAGACGCCACAGACATCGTGGCGCTTATAACCGAACACGTGACTCTTAAAAGAAGCGGTCGGCGGTGGGTCGGACTATGCCCTTTTCATTCGGAAGATACTGCTTCGTTTTCGGTTAATCAGGAGGATGGTGTCTATTACTGCTTTGGTTGTCAAGCCAAAGGGAATGCCATAACCTTCGTCAAGGAAACCAGCCGTGTGAACTTCGTCGAAGCACTTTCAATACTGGCCGAAAAGGCTGGCATAACCCTTTCCAAAGATTCGGGCTACGACTCAAAGAGCGCGGAGAGGCGGGCATCATTGCATCGGCTGCTGGAGCGGGCGAGTGAGTACTTCGTCGAGTCGCTTAAGGATGATAAGGGGGGCCAGCAGGCAAGAGAGTATCTGGCATCAAGGGGGATCGAGCAGGCTTGTTGGGATACCTTCCAGATCGGTTGGTCGCCGTCAGCTCGATTTAATATCGGACAGATACTTAAGTTTCCCGCGGACTTGGTAGTTGAGGCTGGCCTTGGTTATCAGGACCAGAGTGGAAACCTTAGAGATTACCTGCGTTCCCGCATTGTATTTCCGATCCGTGATACTTCGGGGGCGGTAATAGGATTTGGCGGAAGAATACTTCCGGATGCATTGAAGTCATTACAGCCGGACCAATCGCAGCCTCCAAAGTACAAAAACTCTCCAGAGACTCTGCTCTATTCCAAGCGCCGAGTGCTCTATGGCCTTGATTTAGCCAAATCTGAGATTGTCAAGAATGGCGAAGTGGTGGTTTGTGAGGGATATACGGACGTCATCGTAATGCATCAGTCTGGAATCCGTAATGCAGTCGCGACCTGCGGCACTGCGCTGTCTCAGGAACACTTTGAGAGGTTGAAGAACTTTGCCAAACGGATAGTTCTTTCTTACGATGCCGATAAGGCAGGCCAAGATGCGATCGAAAGGCTCTATCAGTTTGAAAATAAGCACAATGTTGAGCTCTATGTGGCCTCCCTACCGGGGGGGAAGGACCCCGCTGAAATAGGGGTCAAAGATCCAGCATCGCTGGTGAAAGCGGTTAGCGAATCAAAACCGTTTTTGAGGTTTCGCGTTGAACGGGTCATTGATAAGGGCGATCTGACGACGTCGGAGGGCCGGGCACGAGCGGCCGATGCTGCATTGGCGCTTGTTGCTGAGCATCCTAATCCGCTAGTTCGAAATGATTACGTCTCCTCGATAGCTAGCCTTTCGGGTTTAGATCTAAAAAGCGTCGAATCTAGGTATCGGGACCTTCAATCAAGGGCTCAGCACTCCGCCACTGGCGGGAACGGGGTCGCTTTGATGAGGGCTGGATCGTTACGTTCCCATAGGCATAGGGCCGCCAGGCCAGCTATCGAATCACTAAGGCTGCTTGTTCACGATCCCAAGGTCTACTCTGAGTTTATAATTCCGGAGCTTTTTGAGGAGGACGCTCAGGTGAGTTTGGCCCAACTCATGGCTAGGGCAGAGAGCGTTAAAGAAGCCGCCATCGCTGTGGAAGACAAGGGCGGCGAGGTGGCTCGTTTATTTTTTGAATTGGCGAGTGAAGAGAGAGAAGTTGATCCTCTCGATGTGGTTTCTCGTCAAGTTGAAGTCGCTGCAACACGTGAAATAAGGAGACTTTCCTCCAGGATTAGGTCTCGAGATTTTGATGGTGCACAATTGCAGAAAGTGGTAGGCGAGATTGGCGAAGTGAGAATGTGGGTCGAACAGCTTAGAGACTCGCCTAAGCGCGACGTCGCGTGTGGGATGCTTATATCTTGGCTCGGGAAAAAGCGGATATTCGCCGGCGAGGCAGAGCTAGAGGAACATAATGAGCTCATCTAATCTTGACGGAAAGTTTGGCGATGATACAGTTCGCTCATATCTTAAGGAGATTGGTGCTACCGCCCTGCTTTCTGCTGCCGAAGAGATAGAGCTAGCACAAGCTTTGGCAGCAGGTAACCAAGCTAAGGAGCGGCTCAATTCGAGTGCGTCCCTAGATGGTGATGAGGAACTTATCAAACTTGGTGATGAAGCTCGGGAGAGGCTCACCAAAGCCAATTTGAGGCTTGTGGTGTCTATTGCGAAAAGTTATCGAGGCAGGGGTCTCGGCTTCCAGGATCTGATTCAAGAAGGCAATCTTGGTCTCATGCGTGCAGTCGAGAAGTACGATCCAGGTAGGGGATTTCGGTTCTCAACATACGCCACCTGGTGGATTCGTCAAGCAATTGCAAAGGGTGTTGGGGAGCAAGTCAGGGCGATTCGAATGCCGGCTCACGCATCGGAACTTTTGAATGAGATTTTCAGGGTACGGAGGCAGCTAGTTCAAGATCTAGAGCGAGAGCCGACATCGGAGGAGTTAGCCAAGGCCGTTGGAACTGATGTACATAAAGTCAACGAACTGCTTCAGTTGAGCCGTGACACGCTTTCTCTGGAATCTCCAGCTGGGGCGAATTCTGAGTCGCTTTCGCTTGGGGACCTTATCAAGGATGAGGATTCTGAGGGCCAGTTCGATGCTCTTGATAAAGAGGTCGTTTCTGCCGTGGTAAATGAAGCGTTGAGTTTCCTTACCGACAGAGAGCAGGAGATAATGAAGTTTCGATTTGGCGTGGGATCCGACAGACCTCATTCCATTGATGAAACTAGTGAAGAACATCAAATCTCCAGGGAACGTATCAGGCAACTTGAGCAGAAGGCCATAATGCGCCTTCGCGACCCAAGGATAAATAAAGAGCTGAAGGGTCTACTCGATGGGTAAAAAGGCGCGCTGATCTTGATTGAGAGCGGCTAGCCTCGTTTGAGATTCCGGGGTAGCTCAATTGGCAGAGCACGCGACTGTTAATCGTGTGGTTGAGAGTTCGAGTCTCTCCCCCGGAGCGACACTTGTCTACATTTTTGCATTTTTGCTTGGGCCTGTAGCTCAGCGGTCAGAGCAGGGGACTCATAATCCCTTGGTCGTGGGTTCGATCCCCACCGGGCCCACCATTTGTGCTGGTCAGAGCTAATTAAGTTGTAGGCTTCGGACAGCTGTGACTTCGGAAAACCCAACTTTGCGAGACTACTAGGGATGCATGTGGGTTCTGGCCATCCTCTAGTTCTTGAGCCATGATTTTCAGTTATGCCCTAAATTTGGGCTACCAGAGTGGAATTTGAAGGTCATCTCCCTTGAAGCCTTATGTCGGCCCACTTACTCTGACTTATATGCGCTTGGGGTGGACAATTGATCCGTTCGTTAATACGAACTAAAATGGCATCATATACAATAAATCTGGTAAAAGAGTTCGTTATTGGGTACACTATTGTCATGACGGCGCTTGATGTGCTCTTGGAGGTTGCTATTCAGCAACACGGATATGTGACAGTACAGGATGCTCGAAGAGTCGGAGTTGACCCTCAGCGACTTCGGGCGCTTGCATTGCGAGGTCGTGCTGAGCAGCGAGAACGAGGTCTATACCGTATTTCCTTAGTACCGCATCGCCCTCACGACGACTACGCTGAGGCAGTCCTTCTAGCTGGAGACCACGGTGTTCTCGCTGGCGAAGCTGCTCTTGACCTTTGGGACCTTGCTGACGTTAATCCACGCCGGATCGAAGTCATAGTACCCCCGGGTCTGAGGATACGACGAATTCGAAAGGATGTCGTCTTCTTGAGGAAAGATATTCCAAGAGACCAAATCGACGAAGTAGATGACATCCGGGTCGTCTCTCCCTCTCTTGCAATTGAGATTGCCATGGACGAGGGCGTCGACGGCAGCCTTATAGACCAGGCCATTACAAAGGCCAGTCGGCGTGAATTAATAGGAGCCCGTCGCGCGGCGAAGCTTTTGGCAGCTCTTGATGATAAGGAGAAGGGGGCTAAGTGAGCGAAAGTAATCGGATTCCAGGCGATCGACAGCACCTGGAACGACTAATTGACGTGTGGGTGCGAGAGGGATCTGGACTCGGACAGAGTCGCTTGCGTCGTCTTTTGGGATTTACGGCTATCGCGGCCATGCTTGACGGACTGCCTGGAGAAGATGGCAGAGCAAGACTCGTGATTAAGGGTGGTGGGGGACTGCAATTGCGTCTTGGCGCTCGGGCGCGTACGACCAGCGATCTTGATACCGCATTTCGTGGAGATATCATCGAAGCGCGTGATCTTCTTCGGTCCGCGCTTATTAGAGGTTGGTCTGGGTTTGAGGGCGTGCTCTCTGACGAAGTAGAGATCACTCGCGCTGGCATAACTCCTCCGCCATGGAGGGCAAGGATAAAGTTGGCGTACAAGTCCAAACCCTTTTCGACTGTGGCATTCGAGATGTCGGCAGCTGAAGGCGCGAGCCTAGATTTCCCGGAATATCACAGGGTGGCGATTTCCCTAGCCCCAGTTCAGTTGCCTGATCCGGGGAAGATTGCATTTCTGCCAGCAAGGTATCAGATTGCTCAAAAATTGCATGCATGCACCGAGCCACCCACAGGTGATCATCCGAACACTAGAGTCAGGGACCTTTACGACATTCTCTTGATCGCGGAATTAGTTGAACTGGAGGAGTATCCGGCTCTGTCGGCTGCTTGTAGGGAGATTTTTGAACTCCGAGGTAGGCACTCCTGGCCACCGGTACTTTCAGAGCAGCCGTCGTGGCGAGAAACCTGGCGACGTCTTGCAGAGGATAGACAGGTCGGGTTGACATTTGACCAGGCATTTGCTGATGTCGTTGATTTGATCGGGAGAATCGAGACGGCCTAGCCTTACCCAACTTGCCGGTGCGAGACCACAACTACAACTATAAATATGATGGGGAGGGCATTTCCGACTTGCTCGTACCTGAATGTGGATCAAGAAGTTTCGACTGAGAGGTAGTTGACTTCCCGAATTTGCATCTACTCAGGCGGCTCATCGAGAAAGCTTGTCCACCCAACAATCCACCCAACAAATGTGTCCGAGAGCGTCCCATCCAGTCTTACTGGGTTTCAATGGCCTTCAGATTGCAAAGCCAGGAACTGCAATTACGGAACAGGCTGCGACACTTTGACTACCAGTTCGGACACTTTCAGGCCATCTCATAATCCCTTGGTCGTGGGTTCGATCCCCACCGGGCCCACCATTTATGCCGTTCAGAACCAATTAAGCCGTGAGGCTTGAGCAGAGGTGATTTCGGGGAGGCGGTCTGAGGGACCCGATTCGCCGCGCCAGTATTCCGATACTCTTCACCACCGGATCTAACAATGCGTTACCATTTGTGGAGCGAGCCCGTCATCGACCATGTGAGGCTTTAGCAGCGCATTTGAAGTTTATAACGGATTTATCGCTTTGGTAAAGTTGCCGTTAACGTTTGTGCTGGAACATGTGCTTCGCGGACCTTAGTCCAGACTAGGGACGACTCGCTCGGTAGGTCGATAGAGTTTCTACGTCTAGTCCCGCTG
>JAKBHQ010000477.1 GCA_021836665.1 Thermoplasmata archaeon | reverse complement strand
AAACGACGCCTCCGGCGGGCGAGCGCAAGCGGAAATAGAGATTCGTGCTATCGCCGATGATCGGGGAACTCGACTACGGGCCAGCGCACGCGTCTTCCTTGTCGGGCGTATCGCTGGTTTTGGTCGGTCGCTTTCCGGCGACGTCAGCCAGCGGATGTTTGAGGAGTTCGCAGCGGCGGTTGACGCCACGGCCAGGGGCGAAGAAGCTATGCCCAGCTACAAGTCAGCCAGCGTATTTCACATATTGCTCAGTCTCCTCGGTAAGCGACTCGGTTGGTTGCGGAGAAGCTCCGGCACTAGCGGTTCAGACCCAAGGCAATAGTGGTATGAACGGCGAATGATTCGTGATGTAGCGGCCTCACTGCATCGAAGGCTAACTTAGAGAGTAAAGATTGCAGCTAGCAGCTTGTTCTGACTAGCAACTGGAAGAGACAGTCCCCAAGTTGAACTCACTTTCGTCTTGCTATGTCGCATTTTATTTTGGCACTCTTCGGTGATCGATTTATCGTTGGATTGTTAATTCTCGAAGTTCGAAGCCGGTTATTTCATTTCGACTAGTTCATTTAATTTGGCAGTGTATGTCGCTGATTTTCAGCTGCCTAACCGAGGAACTCGGGTTATTTATAGCGGGAAACCACCACAGCATGTTTCCGATTACTCCGATCGGACCAAAACTTGCAGATCGCTGAATTCCTTTTGCCAGACCGACCACCCTGCACCACTTGGTCGCACGAGGTTTGAGTAACTCCCAGCTCTGGGTATTAGAGCGCTGTCCCGTAACTAAAAGCGCTCCATCTGGAAGTAAGGTTAGACTCGGGCCTCCAACTCCAAAGGGAAAGCCTGGGTTGGTGCCAGGAGGCAAGGGCATGCTGACATCGGTCCAAGTCCTTCCGCCCTTTGATGAAACCCGAAGCAAGTATTGTGAATCGGACTCGACAAGCAGATCCCGGCCAGGCGATATCGTGGCGAGCTGGGTTGCGGAGCAGGTCCGTAGGTTTCTGGGCCAACTTGGTTGGAGCCACGTTTTGCCGTGGTTGGGGCTATATATGAGAGGCTGATCAGAGCCTATTGCTCCGGCGCAGTTGCCGTCGGTAAAAGGACCAAGCGAGACACAGGGTCCAGCAGTAGGACACGATAGATTCTGAGCCCTCCAGGTGTCCCCTCCGTTGTTGGTCCCTTCCACCAGGGGAGTGGCGATTGTCGAAGGCGGCAGATTAGGTGAAAAGTCACGTTGGTACAGGAGCTCAAGCAGAGTACCTTGGTAGCGAAATCCACCGAAGCCGTCCATGCTGGCGCCTTTGGGAACCGGAACTGCCCCCCAGGTCGCTCCGCCATTTTTTGTCATGAGTGCGACTTCAGCAATTGGTGGGGCATACTTCTCTGGCGCCACAGTAAAGGCCGCAACTACCAGCTTCGGAACAGCCCCAGCCCCTTCGGACGCTACCGCATCACAACTGGGGGGCGATCCAGGAGGTCCGACCGATCCAAAGCCGAGCTGTTTTAGCAGTGGAGCTACCGGGGCTGTTGAGATGGTGGTGGTTCCGTTTCGTCCTACGAGATTGACAGTTCCTTTTCCGCACCATTCGATGAGACCGCTACCTGCTGGACCGGTAGATATCGGTGGCAGACCCGCAGAGACCAATGCGGTGGGCGTCAAGTTGCCTAAGCTGGCGAAGGTCGGAGGGGCTAGCACTCTCAGCGGAGCATGGCCGAAGTAGATATTGTTTATCGAAAAATTGAGCTTGGTCGTCTTCCTTATGCTCACTTCTGGTCCCTTGGGCCCACCGGGATTCATCTGTAGTTGGAACACAAAGGGGTGATCCGACCCAATCACCGACAGCAGTGGGGCAAAACCCGTTATTTTTATGACATCGCCCGGGAAAGCCTCCTTAGGACTTGTCGCAAGAAAGGCGCAGTTTGAAGTCGTTTTGCACCAGGAAGTTGATCCTTTAGGAACCGATAAGTGGAATGTGGCGGAGCCTTCCGAACTGCCTAAGGCGCAGCCAGATAGGACACCTAGACACTGTGCTCCAATGGCGTAATTCCCGGAGATCAGCGGACTTATCTTGACGGGGTTGACTGTAATCCATGGCGCATTCGGGACGACCATACTGGTTTCGAAAGTGGTCGGATTGAGCCATTTGAACCTTACTCCAGAGTACTGGAGACCCTTTGCGCAACTGTCCCAACACAAATTAGCGTGTGCTACCTGCTGGGCAGGCGGACTAACTAGCCTGCCAGTCACCTGGACCCTGGTTCCAGGAGGCCCCGAGCTTGGAGATAGGGCCAACTTCACCTCGGGATTTGTAGCGCCTCCGGTAGGAATCTTTAAACCTTTTGCGGCCGAAGCGCTCCCTTTTGGAGAGGGAATTTGATACAGCGCTATGGAGTATGAGCCACTAGGGACTGCGCTAATGCGTAAGCACGACGAGATAGCTCCACTCATGGACTGGGAGAGTCCGTAATTCCCGAAGTTGGATTTCGAACACCCTTCTCCAGCAAATGAGGTGTGTTGGACTTGGGGCAATGTGGCTGAATGTGCATTTGCTATTTGTGCTACTTGTCCGCACCCACCAAGGAGGACCGCAAGAGCAAGCATTGCTTCCCTCGGGCAAGTTTTTTGGCCGAAGAACGATCCCACGACACGATCCTATACCCTCACTGCCCGAAGCGTAGCGATTCCAATCGCTAGTAGAGACAGCTCAGTGAGGACGCATCATTAATTTATTGGCCTGGCATTCTCATGTTAAATACGTTTGGCAGTTGACTTTTCTGATTAGGTCCAAAGTCGACCACCTCATTGTTGCGTCAGTCGCATTTATTAGGGATTGGATTACTCATCCGCTGGCTTTTGCGGTCGGGAGCACAGTTTCTTAACATAGAAGAGGTCGCTGTGGTTCGCCCAGAAAGGAACCGTCGCCCTCGCAGCAAGTCATTCCCCTGACCAGTACTGAAATTGGCTTCAGGTCGGATTGCAGGGTCGACCCGAATTGGTTTGCACATGGGTGGTGTGCAAACCCGGCCCGAAGATTAGATAGCGGAAGTTCTGACCAAAGCGTCAACAGCGACGACGCGGTCGTGGGTAACGATCAGGGGATTGAGATCTACTTCAAGGACCTCTGGGTGTTCAACTAGAAGCCTTGACACACCTTCGAGGGCGGAGGCCACTTTTTTCAGTGCATGGCCAGAAAGGCCGCGGCCATTTGAGGCCAATCGCCCATCGCACAGCTCAAGCATCAACCTCATAGCTTCTCCCTCGGCCAAGGGAGCGAGCCCGATAGCGGTTTGGTCGAGAATCTCTACCAATCTTCCGCCGACACCCACCACGACTATTGGACCAAGTCCAACATCTCTAGTCCCGCCAACCATTAACTCAACATCCGCGGCAACCATCTCTTGGACGATAAGTGCCGGGCGATTGGCCAGTTCGTTGTGTCCGATCAAGCTAAACAATCCCCCTACCGCTTCTCGCACTTGATCAGCATTTTGCAGCCATAGACGAACTCCACCAATGTCAGACTTATGCGCCGAGATTTGCGGGTCTAGTTTTACGGCCACCGGATACCCCAGCACTTCCGCTGCTTCTACGGTAGCATCAGCCGTCGATGTAGATAGTTCTCTGGCGAGGGGAAGGCCCGCCTGGATTAGCAGTTCACGGGTTGCTGAGGCCGCTAGCACTTGCCCTGACGCTTCCTTCGGAGCTCCCTTGGACAGGAGTGGGTGTGGGAGACGCGGCTCCTTCATGCGTAGACGATACTTAAAAAGTTCACTCATCGCTGACGCAGCAAGGACCGGATCTTCAAACGCTGGAACGCCATTGGTTACCAACGTCCGAACTATCTCTCGCTCCGCGCTATATACCAAGATCGGCTTCGTAGTAGTTAAATGGGCTTTCTGTATTGAGACAGCCATAGTAGCGGCGGTAGCTGTAGAAGTTCCGGAGACGATTACTGCATCGAAGGCGTCATCGGCGATGACAGCGCCGAGCACGGCGTTAAAGCTGTCTGGGTTGTTTACTACGTTTGCGGTGTAGTCAATCGGATTGAGAGCGGATCCGAAAGACGGAATGTGTTCTCTGACGACTTGCTCGACAGATGGGCTCGGCCTCGGCAAGCTTAGCCCAGACTCGACCGCTCGATCTGTGACCATGACTCCCACTCCGCCGCTGACGGTCATTACCCCGATACGATTTCCGGCTGGAAAGCGATGCGAAGTAAAAGCTGCCGTCACATAGGCGAGTTCGGTTGGAGAATAAACTCTAATCATGCCAGCTCGACGTAGTACTGCGTCAGCTAGCCGATCAGATACTGCCAATGAGGCAGTGTGACTAATGGCAGCGGTGGCTCCTTCAGCAGAGGTTCCGACCTTCATGACTATCACGGGCTTTTCCAGATCCATTGCTTTCAGTCCGGCAGCAACGAGTCGGTCTGGCTCATTGATTCCCTCCAGGAAGAGCATGATCGTGTGCACGTCCTCTTGCTCGACCATGTATTCGACCATTTCAGCTGCCGTCACTCCGGCTTCATTGCCGGTTGTCGCCAGATAAGAAGCTCCTGCACCGAGGTCCTGCGCCATGTTCCAGAAAGTGATACCTAATGCACCGCTCTGGCTAACCACAGCCAGACCCGATCTCAAGGAAGGTGCGGTTCTTGGACTCGCAAAAGTCCCGATCACGCCGGCTGGAAGACTAATGATGCCAACACAATTTGGCCCAATTAATTTCATTCCGGTTTCTTGCGCTATGGATCGGATGCGGGCTTGCTCTGCCCGCCCCGACTCTCCGGTTTCGGCAAAGCCAGATGAGAAAATTAGAGCAGCAGGAGTACCAATCTGTGAAAGCTGACTTACGACATCGGCGACTACCGGAGCTGGGACAGCAATCACCGCAAAATCTGGAATGGTACTAAGTTTGGACACTTCTGAGACACTGTCGAGTCCCTGTACTATTGATCTTTGTGAATTGACTGGAAGGATGGTGCCCGGAAAAGCTTCTTTCAGATACCGGACTACACGCCCGCCTATGCGCTTTGGGTCATCCGATGCGCCAATCACAGCTACGCTGCGTGGGTGAAAGACGGCGTCTAAGCCGCGATTAGAGTTCATGCTCGCAAATCCAGCTTGATTTGCTGCGCCCCAGTAGTGGCTGGGTCAGACAGGGTTATTTTCATTTCATTCCTTACATCATTATCCAGCGATCCAAAGCGAAGCTGGGAACCTCGAGTGTTGGTCTTCTAAGGCAATTGTCTCATTCAAATCTGCGGTCTTCTGCAACGAGTTTGACTGAATGCTCGTTAGCCTCCGGCGAGGCTAGAGCGATAAAGGGAACCGGTAGAGTTGGCTACTTCAGGGGAGGCTCCTCCGTTCACAAGCGCCAAATTTGGATTGGAGTGACGGTATTTGGAAGTGGACTGCGTTACCTTCGAGAATGTTCCGCCGCTAACTCCTCGGGCTACGCATTTGCTTTGAGGCTGATCTCTTATCCTCTTGGCAGGAGAAAGATCCGTTTTGCTCCACAAAGGCCGTGCGGCACGGTTCTCCTCTGAAGCATTAGGCACCATCTTCATCCGTGCGTTCAAGCTTGAGACTGGTCAGCAAGTCCTGGTGGAGCTCCATCCAAATGTCATGATATGAGTTTGACATTGGCTTGACGAACGCCGAGATATCTCCGCTCTGGACGCGGCTATATGCGTTTTCTAGCCTCGTGTGGTAGTTGGAATATCTACCTTGGATCGATGACAGTTGGCCAAGTATTTCGCAGGCGTCGCTATGGACTGCGCTGAGCAGCGAAAGTACTTTAGCGTCGTACTCGGGATCCGTGTGGTCATTTATTTCATCAGGTCCACGTAGCTGCCATTCGGTGCAAATGTGCTTGAAGCGTGAGTTGATCGACAGAAATTCCGTATAAGCCTTCGAAAGCGCTTCTTTATCCTCCCGGGACGACATGGCTAGATCTAGGAGGCTCGCGTGGGCGGACGTGCCATCTGGGAGAAGGGTAAATCCAGATACCCGTCCCTCTCGCTTACGTACTTGCGATTGCTCCATCATGCTTGAAAGAACGGGTTCAATCTCATCCAAAGGAATTCCAGTCTTCTCCGCTATCGAATCCGACCCCACTATTCCATTGATCTTTAGGGTGTGCAGTACAAGAAACCGTACCTGGTCAATTTCGGCCTCTGGCATGTTCAAATCCTTTCCTTGCGCTATATCTGACCTGATTGTTAGGGCTTTCCAGCTGTTTCTGCAGCTCTGCCGACCTTCGGCGGTACGCTATTCTGCTCGGTCACCGCCCAGCTTTCTAACGTTAGCAATTCGGGCAACTTGCGCTCTATTGCCGCCTCCGTTAGGTCGTCGCTCATGGCTAGTGGGGCTACTGCTCCGCGCCATACTGCTCCGCTAGACCCGTCTATTGTTATTGTCTCTCCTTCTGCGATAAAGACCCCTTTAGAGGTGGTTATTCCTTCAGGGGATACGGTCAATTCAACAGCGCCCACCACGGTCGGAACTCCCCATTCACGAGCGACGACCGCGGCGTGGCTTGCAATACCCCCCGAGGAGGTCAGTATTCCCATGGCTGCGGCCATTCCTGCGATGTCTTCAGGGCTGGTATCCCGTCTGACCAGGATGACGTCGTCGTCGGCTTCCACAGCTGCCTCGCTCGAAAGTACAATTCGTCCCGATGCCCAGCCAGGAGCGGCGCCAATACCCGTTGCCAGTAGCGAGTCTTCGTTTTCGACCTTCGCAAGCTGTGCCAGTATTGTCGAGCGGGCTCTAGAGCGTATGGTGTCGTCTGCACGTTTTATTGCTTCGTCATGCCCGAGTTGGATCTCTGGGTCATCGGCCAGCTCGACCGCTATGCGCACCGCGGCAACTGAATTCCTCTTTGCTATTCGAGTCTGTAACAACCATATGTGCCCGCGCTCGACGGTAAATTCGATGTCGCACATGTCGCGATAATGGACTTCAAGTTTGCGGGTCAACGCCTTGAGTTCTCCGTACACCGCTGGACTGTGGTTGGCGAGTTCGGCGATTGGCATGGTAATAGTTTTGCCTGAGACGACATCTTCGCCTTGGCCACACGGCAGGTAGTCGCCTACCAGTTCATTTTTGCCGTTTGAAGGGTTCCTAGTGAATAAGACGCCGGTTCCAGAATCCTTCCCGCGGTTGCCGAATACCATCGCCTGGACATTCACCGCAGTTCCGAGGTCGTCGTCTATGCCCTCAGCCGCTCTATAGGTTTTTGCACGGGCACTGTCCCAGGATCGGAAGACCGCCTCTATCGCCATACGAAGCTGTTGGATTGGGTCGTCGGGGACCGGAGTGCCAGCACTCCTTAGGATCTGCTCCTTGAGCCATTCGACCTGCTTGCTCAGGTTCTCAGAGCGTAAGGGGCCAGGGGATATTTCGACAATGCTTTCCGGAATACCCATCACCGTGACCGCATACATTTGAAGAAACCGGCGATAGCTGTCCCATGCAAACTCATGGTCGCCGGAACAGTTTTCTAAGCCAGCGACCGTTCGGTCGTTGAGTCCAAGGTTCAATACCGTATCGAGCATACCTGGCATAGAACGGGCCGCTCCACTGCGCACAGCCAACAAGAGAGGGTCGCCTTCGTCGCCGAAGCGCCGCCCCATCTTGCGTCCAAGTTCCGCAATGTGAAATTCGATTTGATCATCGAGACCAACTGGCCAACCAAATTTCCTGTAGTAGCGGCAAATGGGCACGGCGATGGTAAAACCGGGAGGAACGGGCAAATTGAGAACCTGAGTCATCTCTGCGAGTCCTGCCCCCTTGCCGCCTAATAGGTGTGCCAGGTTTCGCGGTTGAACTCCATGGTCGTGGTCGAAGGAATAGATTGCCAAATCATGGGATGGCGTTTTGTCTGAAGAGTCGCTTTCAGATTTCATGTTTCACGGTCCCCCCTCAGGTGATACAAGAAAGCCAGTGCCTTGTGGCGTTAACGTTCGATAATTATAATAATATACACTTGCTTCGGTAGATCGGCGATATTTGCACGCAGTTCGTTCTAAGGTGAGTGGACAAGCTTGCAGGAGAGAATGCGGAGATCGCCCTTGAACCGAGCTGAGCATCCGCAGCATCTAGAGGGCGGGGAAGTTGAGTGATGGTCTCAGGGTGAGGTTGGCCTGCATAAGTTCTGCTTGGTTTTGTGGCAGCCTGCTGCGAATCTTGAGGTTCGGATACAAATAGTTTTAGCTGGAAGTCGAACTGACACATAGTTCTGTTTGCCTTGTAAGCGACGCAGTGGCAGATCTAATAGCTCCAATCAAGGGGATTACTCGATCTAGCCGCTCTATAAATTACGGAGGGTCAGATGACGAATGCGGTGATTGTAGATGCACTTCGGACACCCGGAGGAAAGAGGAACGGTTCTCTAAGAGGCTGGCATCCGGCGGACCTTGCTGCCCAAGTCCTCAAAAGTATCGTCGAGCGAAACGGCCTAGACCCCGAGCTAGTCGAAGACGTCATTATGGGCTGCGTGACGCAAGTGGGCGAGCAGGGTGTAAATATAGCTCGCAATGCGGTACTGGCCGCGGGTTTCCCCGAGAGTGTTCCCGCCACCACGATAGACAGACAGTGTGGCTCTTCACAGCAAGCGGCACACTTCGCAGCTCAAGCGATCATGTCCGGTGCTCACGAGATCATCATCGCAGCTGGCGTAGAAGCGATGACCCGGGTTCCACTTGGCTCGAGCGTCGTAGCGGGTATGGGCTTGCCAATTGGTCCCAAGGTAAATGAGCGGTACGCAGATCGTGGCGGGCTCGTAAACCAGGGAATATCCGCCGAGATGATAGCGGACATGTGGGGGCTCACCCGTGAAGATCTCGACCAATATAGCCTTACGAGCCACATGCGGGCGACCAGGGCACAAAAGGAAGGGCGCTTCGATCGAGAGATCATCCCAATCGACAAAAAGGATGACGAAGGAAACCTCACCAACGAAGTTCTCATAACAGACGAGGGTGTTCGTCCTAACACGACCATCGAGGCACTGGCCGGTTTGAAGCCAGCATTCAAAGAGGGTGGCAAAGTTACCGCCGGAAACTCCTCTCAGATCACCGACGGGGCATCTGCCGTTTTGATTATGAGCGAAGAGAAGGCTAGAGAACTCGGACTGGCCCCTCGGGCACGATTCCATTCATTCGCCCTCGCTGGAGTAGATCCCATTACCATGCTAACCGGACCAATCCCAGCGACCAAGAAGGTTCTGGAGCGAGCCAAGTTGACCATAGATGATATCGACCTAGTCGAGATCAACGAGGCCTTCGCTTCGGTCGTCCTCGCATGGGGAAAGGAGATTCGTCCAGATATGGATCGGGTCAATGTCAACGGGGGCGCCATCGCCCTGGGTCACCCCTTGGGAGCCTCTGGTACCAAGTTGATAGCTACCCTGTTGAATGAGCTGGAGAGAACCAATGGCCGCCTTGGGATGCAGACGATGTGCGAAGGTGGAGGCCTGGCGAACGCAACGATCATCGAGAGACTCTAATAGGAGAAACCTCAGAAGGAGGTAGTCGAAGGAGAGGGCCGAAGGGTGGATTTCAATCGACTTCCGGGCCACCTACTACCATATTCAAGCGGTAGCAAGTAAGTTCGGCCCAGCAGTTCAAGTTTCTGGGTACCTTTAT
>JAKBHQ010000502.1 GCA_021836665.1 Thermoplasmata archaeon | reverse complement strand
CTCACCCGGTGCGCTCCAGGTAGTAGTTCCGCAGCGAAAGTCGCCACGCACCGTCTTGAAAAAGTACCGCCGCACTGGCCCAAGTAGTTTGTGCAATGACAGATGAAAACTTTATGGCCTCAAGACTGGCCTGATAGGCCGGCTATCGCAGCTTTGGGGGAAATGGCACCAAGCCGTGTTGCATCCTTCTTTGAGCAGAGATGCTTATTACAACGCCAAATTAACCCTCGATATGCGCTGTCACCATCTCGTCGGTAAGAAGCGTTTTCAAGGGGCGAAGCGGAGCTGACGGTTATCGCGGAGAAGGTTGAGTTTCGCCAGCTTCTAGCTCTGCCCTTTGCCTAGCTTTGCTGGACGGTCCCTTTTAAAGATCGGTCACAAGCCAACCAAAGACTCGTAGAACGTTTATAGCCAAATTTTCCTGACAGATCTTTAGCGCTGGCTCCTTTTTGGTTAATAGCGCTTAGTGCACAGCGTCTCGGTCTGATCCGCCCATTAGCTTTTAGCCCGCTTACCATTCTCGGAAACAGTTCCGCTTTAGTATCACCAGAATGCCGAAGAACTTAGCCTCGGCATAGTAGCCAGTTTTTAGCCAAGCGGAAATATCGGTAATGTGTGAGGCCGGAATTGTTTGTTGCGCCTCACCTCGCCGATTCAACGAACTGTTAGTCTGATCGACTAGGTTTTTGCTAATGAAGAAACTACTACTACTTATGATCATCGGGGCGTTAGTCGCCGTAGCGGCCAAAAAGCTCAGGGCAACTAATTCGTAATTGAAAGCAATTTCCAGGGTGAGTCGGCTTCTGACACCAAGGAGCGACTCACGCTGAGTTGCGCTTCTTTGCCGCCATACCGCCGGCTGTCGCAGCTACCGCAACCGCTGACGTCGCAGCGAGGGCGACGAGATATGGTCTCGCCCTTCTTGAGGGGTCTGATAGTAGTACCCGGTCTTTGAATTCCAAAATAGGCCAATCCCGCTCCTTTGATATCCTTGCGAGGACCTTGTCCGGGTTTACCGCATAGGGGTGGCCCACCGTCTCAAGCATCGGGATATCGGTATAGGAGTCAGAATAGGCATAGCTTTCGGCGAGGTCTATGCCATTAGCCTTGGCGAGTTCTTCCATAGCTGAGACTTTGTAAGGGCCGTAATTGTAGAACTCCATCTCTCCGGTGTAGAGACCTTGTTCGTTAATCGTCGGGAGCGAAGCGAGGGCGCCGTCGACGCCTAGGTGGTCTGCGAGCGGTGAAACAATTTCGTAGGGTGCAGCCGAGACTAGATAGACGAGCCGACCAGCCAAGCGGTGTTCTTCGATAAGGTCGATTGCCTCTCGATACAGCAGGGGCTCGACGATTTCTATTAGGCCTTCAGAGATTATCTTCCTTACCAAAGACTGATCCCATCCGGCGGTGAGTGAAAGAACCGATTTTCTCAGCTTCAGGAGTCTCTTTTCGTTGGCCCCAAGGTACCTGTAGACCAATTGGGCGTAGGCACTCCTGACTAAGCTTCGCCTCGAGATCATCCCCTCTTTGAAGAACTTCCTTCCAAAGGCGAGCATCGAAGCCTTAGCAATTACTGTTTTGTCTAGATCTAAAAATGCTGCCTCCATGGTTCCACCTTAGATGCAAAACATTAATTTTTGATTGACTGGACGCTGTTCAACGACGTTTTTCGATTTAACGGAGCTAAAGCTGGAATGCGTCGCTGATTTAACGATTGACGAGTATCCCTTTAAAGACCTCTTCGGCTTCGGTTGTAACTAATGCCAAAACCTCATCGCCGGTGCGCAGGATGGTGTCACCCCGAGGCACTACCACGTTTCTGGATCGGACTACTGCGACTATCGAAGCTCCCCTTGGGAGTCCCAGTTGGGCGATCTCAACGTCACACGCGGGAGAGTTCTCAGCGAGAGTAACTTCTACGAGCCGCGCACCCGACTGTTCGAACTGAAGTAGTCTCACCAAAGTCCCAACCGATACCGCCTCCTCGACCAGCGAGCTAAGCAGATGCGGTGTAGATACCGCAACGTCGATGCCCCACGTCTTGTTGAAGAGCCAGTGGTTTTTAGGGTGATTTACCCTTGCTACGACCCTAGGGATCATGAACTCCTGTTTTGCGAGGAGTGAGATCACGAGATTGTCCTCGTCGTCACCGGTGGCGGCGACCATAACGTCGGCACCCTCTACTCCCGCCTTGGTCAACTGGGAAACCTCGCACGCATCCGCTACGAACCATCTGACCGGGATATGTTCTCTCAATTTTGCAACTAAACCGGCATCCTGCTCGATCGCAAGCACGTCGTGGCCGGCTTTATGCAAGTCCTCTGCGATGAAGGACCCGACGTTTCCAGCTCCGGCTATAACTACCTTCACTTCTTCGCCCCTTCTCCATTTAGGACCTCTGCCAGCTTCGCCAAATTGTTTCTTTTGACCGCTACATGAAGTAGATCGCCCTCTTGACCAACCGAATCGTGAGTCGGTATTGTGGACTTCTCAGCCCTTGAGATAGCGACTATGCGGATTTCTCCCTGAGATTCGATTCCGGAAAGCCTTTTCCCTGCCCAATTGTCAGGTAGCAATACCTCGGTCAGGACTAGCTCACCATTGGGGGTCGACCACTCTTCGGTGTAGTCCTCCGGTGAGAGCCTTCGCATGACCTGATCAGTTGTCCACGTTACGGTGGCCACCGTCTGTATTCCGAGACGCTGATAGATCAGAGCCCTTCTCGGATCGTATATCCTCGCTACGACGTGTTCGATCTCGAAGTTCTCTCTAGCGATCCTCGCCGTCAAGATATTCGAATTATCGCCGGAAGTGACCGCCGCCAGGGCATCGGCACGCTCTACTTCTGCTTCTGCGAGGGTATCGCGGTCAAAGCCGAAGCCGACCACGGTGCGGCCCCCATATGTGTCGGAGAGCCTCTTGAAACTCGCCGCTTCCTTGTCTATTACTACCACCTTGTGGCCAGCCTGATCTAATCGAGTCGCTAGCTCTGACCCGACTCTTCCGCATCCAACAACTATTACGTGCACAGCATCTATGCAATACGCTCCGCTACCCTTTTACTGCCAATTGGGCCAATAAAGATATATAAAGTTTGGAAATACCTTCAATCTTGCTAAAAGTCGCATCTGAAAGCAGAATTAAAATCAGGTGCAAAAATGCTCGAATTTTCGAGTCTGCCGGGGGCTTGGACCCAGTTGGCTCGGACAACGCCAAGGAGCAGTCTCGCTTTGGGCTGGCCTTTGGAGAGATCGGAATGTGGGTGGATCTTGGCGAGTGGGCAGTGCGGATAGATGGCATGTAAGAGGAGGGTTTTAGCTTGCAGCGTCGAAGGGCTTTTGGGTCTATGTTGGTTTGGTTGAGCGCTTTTGGGTTTTAACCGAGGTCTAGGTATCGTGGAGTATTCTCTGGCCACACATTGGCGCTGGTTCGGATGATAGGGATGGAACCGCTGTGACGGATGTAAATGAAGGGGCTCCCATCGTCGAACCCGGGAGATTTTCGACCGGAGGAAGAGTCTCAAGAGCCCCGGGAGCCTTACCAAGGTCTGGGAGTTATGAACTGCCGGAGAAGCTCTCCTATCGGCTGAAAAATAAGTTGCTAGGAAAGCCGCTCGTCAACGAGTCGCTTTCTGGGGAGAGACTAGGCAAGCCGACCGCACTCGCCGTGTTGAGTTCGGACGTCATGTCCTCTTCCGCATATGCTACGGAACAGATTCTCGTTGTTTTGATCCCGATTATCGGCGTTGCCGCATATGGGCTCGTCATTCCGATAACGGTCCTTATCCTGATCGTGCTGGCTTTTGTTACTGCGTCCTATCTCCAAGTAATCAGGGCCTTTCCGAAGGCCGGTGGCGCATACGTAGTGACCCGAGAGACATTCGGGCTGAAGTTAGCTCAGTTAGCCGCTGCGGCGCTTCTGATCGACTACACCCTCACTGTGGCGGTCTCGGTATCTGCTGGGACCGACGCTTTGACCTCGGCGGTGCCTTCACTGACCCCCTATAACGTCGAGATATCGGTCTTTTTTGTTGCACTATTGGCTTTCGGCAACCTAAGGGGAATCCGGGAAGCCGGAAAAAGTTTCGCAATTCCGACTTTTCTGTTTATCGCCAATATGGGGATAATGATTTTTCTTGGACTTTTTAGGTTCATATTTGGACATCTCCCCATGCACAGCATTCACCAGTCGGGCGCGTATCACGCCGGTCTAGGCGGGTCGGGCTTACTCATGGGTGCTTCTTTATTTATCGTGCTACAGGCTTTTGCTAGTGGTGGCACGGCATTGACCGGAACAGAGGCGATCTCTAACGGCGTAGGAATCTTCAAGTCACCTCAAGAAAGAAACGCACGCAAGACCCTTTTAGCGATGAGCCTGATTTTAGGGACGATGTTCCTGGGAGTCTCGTTGTTGGCGGTATTTACCCACGCTGTTCCGATGCTGTCAGGTACTCCGACCTTGATCTCCCAGATAGCAACCTACACATATGGAACTAGCCCCGTCGGCCGCTTTCTGTATCTATTTTTGCAGATATCTACGACGATGATTTTGGTGTTGGCCGCCAACACCTCCTTCACTGGATTCCCCTTCTTGGCTTCCTTTACCGCTGCGGACTCCTTTTTGCCGAGGCAGTTCACTAAGCGTGGGCACAGGCTCGTATTCTCCAATGGGATTATCGTCCTGGCCGTCCTGGCGGAGATCTTGCTGATCGCGACCAAGGCCCGAGTCACCGCCTTGATCGCTATGTACGCAATCGGTGTCTTCACCGGATTTACCATGGCCGGTGCGGGAATGGTAAAACACCATTTAAACGTGAAGGAACCCGGTTATAAGTGGAGAATTGCGGTCAACGGATCCGCAGCCGTTTTATCCTTTATCGTCGACTTCATCTTTGCCTACACCAAGTTCACCAGGGGAGCCTGGGTGGTATTGGTAATGATGCCGGTATTGGTCATCCTGTTTATCAGGCTAAACAAGGTCTATGTGGAAGAGGAGAGCGAGCTCGAATCTGGAGTAGCCGCAGCTTGTGATGAGCCGATCCTCAAGAGCCATACGGTGCTTGTATTCGTCGATCGACTGGACCTAGCGACTGCTAGGGCAATTCAATATGCTCGAGCCATCAATCCAGACGACCTCAAAGCGATCCACTTTATCTTGGATGTGAAACAGGCGAGGGAGCTGGAGGAGGAGTGGGGTAAAAGGGGTCTCGGCCGAATCGAGCTAGAGGTTGTAGAGTGTCCGGACCGAAGGATACGGAGTGTTTCTTTAGAACTCGTCACCGAATACACCGCCGATGGGGAGACAGAAGTTACCGTGCTGCTGCCTAGGCGAGGGTACTCGAGGATTTGGAGTAGGGTGCTTCATGACCGAACGGCAGATTCCATAGCTGAGGTCGTGTCGCAAATTCCCCACGTTAACGCGACCATTATCCCCTTCGAACTCGGAACGAAGAAGACCTCCCTGGTCAGGTTTAAATCCAAGAAGCCCTCCTCTGCTGAGACCTCGCAGCAAACGGCGACTCAATCGCCCGAAAGCGAAACGGATATCCATCTAATTGTTCCCGGAGCGGTACCAATTGGGAGCGTTGCCTATAGAACTAAGGCAAAGGTTGCAGGCCGTGTGAAGCTCGTTAGGGTTCAGTCGTGGGACTCAGTACCCGCCTTCGCGGCGAGGATCGAGGACTCCACTGGTGGAATCGTGCTGGTTTTTGCTGGAAGACGGGCCGTTCCTGGTATTACTCCCGGACGAAGGCTGCTGGTTGAGGGGATGGTTGGAGAGGTCGGCGGGCACCTCGCTATGCTCAACCCGAAGTATGAGTTTCTGGTCGGGCCTGATTCGGAAGAGGACGGCGAATAACAGGATCGATTGGATAAAGGGAATTTTTAATTTCGCCGTAGTCTTAGTGGAATTCACAGTTCCAATGAAGTTTTCTGCGTACCCTAGGTTGGATGGACGGGACCGGTCGGTTGATTAGGTCCATGGGAATGGTTTGGAGCAGATGGCAAAACCCCTGGTAATCGTTGAATCTCCGGCAAAGGCGAAGACGATTTCGCGTTTTTTGGGTTCGGAATTCTTAGTTGAACCCTCCATTGGGCATATCAGGGATCTCCCTCGAAACGCATCTGAAGTTCCTGCTGCCTATAAGTCCCTGCCCTGGTCGAGGATTGGAGTTGATACCGATAACGGCTTCAAACCCCTCTATATCGTTTCTAAGGAGAAGAAGAACCAGGTAAAGAAGCTCAAGGAACTCCTCGCCTCGGCGTCTGAGCTTTATCTAGCGACAGACGAGGACCGCGAGGGAGAGTCGATAGCCTGGCACCTATTGGAGGTGCTATCCCCAAAAGTTCCGGTGAAGCGGATGGTCTTTCACGAAATTACCGAGGGCGCAATCCATGACGCTATCTCAAACCCGAGAGATCTTGACCGAAACCTCGTCGAAGCTCAGGAGGCCCGCCGGATCCTAGACCGCCTCTACGGCTACGAGATTTCCCCGGTACTCTGGCGAAAGGTCCAGCAAGGGCTTTCTGCCGGGAGGGTCCAATCGGTGGCTTGCCGGATACTTGTTCAGCGGGAGCGGGATCGGATCGCATTCCGTTCGGCGGGCTATTTTGACGTCATTGCGAGCTTGTCCAAGCAAAAAGAGACCTTCGACGCAAAGTTGACGATGGTAAACGCTCGGAGGGTCGCTACCGGAAGAGATTTCGGCCCCGACGGCAATCTCATAAAAAAAACCTCAAAGTCAGACACAATTGTCATCGACCAGGAGATGTCGGCATCTTTGATTGCCGCCCTCGGGAACTCTGAATTTGTAGTTTCCGATACCGAGACCAAGCCTTACAAGAGGTCGCCCGCCGCTCCGTTTATCACCTCTACCCTCCAGCAAGAAGCCGGGAGAAAGCTTAGGTTTTCTTCTCAAAGGACCATGAGCGTAGCCCAACGACTCTACGAAAACGGTTACATAACCTACATGCGAACGGACTCGACAAATCTCGCCGAAGTCGCGATTGTCGAGGCGAGGCGGATTGCATCTTCGCTGTATGGCCCGAGCTACGTACCTACGTCCCCGAGGAGCTATAACAAGAAGGTCAAAAATGCCCAAGAGGCTCACGAGGCGATTCGGCCTTCGGGGGAGAGTTGGAAGACGCCAGAACAGATAGCTAAAGAGCTCGGGTCGGATGAGAACAAACTCTACGAACTCATCTGGAGACGAACGGTAGCTTCGCAGATGAAAGATGCCGTCGGATCGACGGCATCTATAAAGATGACGGCTCCGCTAGCCGCAGACGTTCGTTCTCAAGGAGACGATTCCAGCACGGGCTTTCCTCGAGGATCTTTGGCGACATTTTCGGCTTCTGGTACCCAGATAACCTTCTTCGGTTTCTTGAAGGTTTATGTCGAGGACACCGACGAACCTTCGGAAAAGGACTCAAATTCGACGAGACTACCGATTCTCGAAGTCGGAGACCGGCTCGATCTTTTGGGGCTTGTCCCAGAGTCACATGAGACCCAACCGCCCTCGCGATATACAGAGGCCTCGCTGGTCAAAGCGCTCGAAGAGTTGGGTGTTGGAAGACCTTCCACCTACGCTTCGATCATCCAGACGATTATGGACCGGGGCTATGTGTGGCGCAAGGGCCAAGCGCTAGTCCCTTCCTACGTCGCATTTTCGGTTGTTGGACTTTTGGAGAAGTACTTCTCTACCCTCGTAGATTTCGGATTTACCGCCTCTTTAGAGGACGATTTGGACCAGATAGCCGACGGGAACCTGACCCCCAAGGACTACCTTTCTCACTTCTATTTTGGTGACGGCAAGACCGGGCTGAAGAACCTTGTGCAAGATCAGCTTTCTGAGATTGACGCTAGGGAGATCAACACTCTAGAAGTGGGTACCGCAGAAAGCGGTGAGATCATCTATGCCAGGATTGGGAAGTTTGGCACCTACCTTAAAGTCGGAGAAGAGACCGCTCCGGTTCCAGACGACCTGGCACCAGACGAGCTAACCGTAGAGAAAGCGATGGAACTGCTCAATTCCAAGAAGCAGGATCGCGAGGTTGGTATCGATTCGAAGACCGGATTTTTGGTCATCGCTAAGGCCGGGCGTTTTGGCCCCTATGTCCAGCTGCAGGATCCCGATCCAGACTCGAAAGCCAAGGCAAAGACCGCTTCGCTTTTTTCGGATATGTCGATCGAGACGATAACCCTACAAGATGCTCTGGAGCTTTTGGAGCTACCTAGGGTAGTAGGATTAGATCCCGAATCTAAAGAGGAGATCGTCGCCCAGAACGGGCGTTTTGGCCCATATCTCACCAAGGGCAAAGATTCACGCTCGCTAACCGATGAGAGATCCCTGTTGACAGTGACCCTCGAGGAGGCGTTGGAGCTTTTCTCTAAGCCTAAAGAGAACAGGCGCCAACGCTCCCAGGCCCAGCCAGCAAACATTTTGGGTGTCTCGCCGGTAACCGAGAAGGATGTCTCATTGAAGGCCGGGCGTTTTGGCCCCTATGTGACCGACGGCTCGGTCAATGCATCGATCCCACGGGGGACCAACCCCGACACATTGACCCTTGAGGCTGCCTTGGATCTCTTGGAGATAAGAAGGGCGAAATTGGCAGAGACGGCAGATGACGCGAAGCCCAAAGCGAGACGAACTGCGACTCGATCAGGAACAAAAAGGACGACAACCAAGAGGCGAACGTGATCCCAAGGAGTAGTTTTGTCGTATTCGAGGGCGTTGACGGATCGGGCAAGTCGACCCAGCTCGAAAGGGTGACGCAGCTTCTTAGAAAAGAGGGTGTCCTAGTTACAGCTACTCGTGAGCCGGGTGGTTGCGGATTCGCCGAGTCACTTCGAAGCTTAATTTTGGATCAGGACGAGTTAGACCCGTGGGCTGAGGCGATGGTTATGGGGGCTTCACGGATCGAACACTGCCGAACTACCATCCGCCCGGCTCTTGCGAGGGGCGAAATGGTGATATCGGATCGATATTTGGGCTCCTCTCTGGTCTATCAGGGGATGGTCAACGGAATCGACGTCGAGGAGATCTACAGGCTGAATCACCTGTCTGCTGAGGTGATAGACCCCGACTTAGTGGTCCTATTGGACCTTGAAAGTCCTAGGAAAATTAGCGATCAAAGTACCTTTGAAAAAAGAGGTGAAGCCTTCTGGTTTGCGGTTCGTGACGGCTATCGTGAGCTGGCCGAAAGATTCGGGTGGTTTATTATCGACGCCGAGATGGGACTAGAGGATATTACCGAGGCGATCATCGGTCGAATCTTTGAGAAGGCCGGGTCGAAGCGCTAGATGCCGGCCAACAACCCGCAAATACTCGGCAAAGGCCATTCATTTGAGGATCTGCTGCTCGATCGCGCAAGCCTGATAAGCGACCTCAGGATGCACTTAGGTCGTCTAGGACAGTCCTACTTATTCGTGGGACCTTCGGGTTCAGGTAAGTTTTTCGCCGCCAAGGCGATGGCGAAGGGGATACTTTGTCCGATGGGGGGCTGTGGAGTCTGTGGAGTCTGTGTTTCGGTAGAAGACGCAAGCCATCCGGACTGCACCGTCGTCACCAGGGTCTCCTCGACGCTTAGCGTTGAGGAGGCGAGGGCAGTCGTCTCGGCGGCCTCTATAGCGCCAGCGGTTTCAGCCCACCGGGTTATTAT
>JAKBHQ010000191.1 GCA_021836665.1 Thermoplasmata archaeon | reverse complement strand
ATATCTTGGCTGGTCTCTACCCTCCCACCTCAGGACGGATAGAAGTTGGCACCACGGTAAAGGTGGGATACTACTGCCAAAACCTTCCCGAACTTGATCCAAAAGCGAGGGTGCGAGAGGTAGTGGCGGGACCGACGAGGACTCCCGGTGACCTTGCGGACCAACGTTTGATGGAAAGATTCTGGTTTGTTGGCGAGCTGCCTTGGGCAACCATCGGCACCCTCTCTGGTGGAGAGCGGAGGCGACTCCAACTCCTCACCGTTTTAGCTGCTCAACCAAATGTTCTGTTACTCGACGAGCCAACAAACGACCTCGACCTCGAAACACTACGCTCCCTTGAGGAGTTCCTGGAGCAGTGGCCAGGTGCCCTCGTTACCGTCAGCCACGACAGAGCCTTTCTCGATCGAGTAACCGATCGGATCGTCGTCTGCCAAGATGCTGTGGTAAATGAGATCCCCGGCGGACTCGCTAGTTGGATTTCAGAAGTCACCCAACAAAAGGCCAAGGGTGAGTCGCCAGTTCGGACCCAAATGACCAGCACCCGCACTGCATCAGCACCCTCCTCAGATCCCGGAGGAAAGCGGCGATCAAAAACGACGGTCGGTTTCGAACTTAGAAGAATAGAAAAGCAGCTCCAATCGCTCGCCAAGGAACACGATCGCCTGGCAGCGCTCTTTGAAGGGGCGCAGGAGCATAAAGAACTCGCCAATCTAGGCCTCGAGCTTGCGAAAATACAAGAGCAACAGAACTCCCTTGAGGAGCGGTGGCTCGAGGTCGCCGAGGAAGCAGAGTCAGCGCGATAGCGGCGGGTCATTACCAATCCTCAAAAAGTGCCTCCTAGCCGAAACTACGCTCCAACCGTGGAGCTTCTGCATTGGTCCTCTGCATTGTATAGCCATGTCTGACCACACCCCAGGAGACAATGGTCGTAGAATATCGGAGAAGTTTGTTGATCGATTGAACTAAAACGCATGGAGCCCACTTCAAAACGAGCACTGGAGGACGATCTTGTCGGAAGTCAGATCCCCAATGGCTGGGTTGGTTGTTAAGGTCGCCACCGTCGTGGGAGCAGAGCTACACGTAGGGGACACCGTGGTAATCATCGAGTCCATGAAGTTGGAGATTCCGGTCGAAGCGACTACATCGGGAAGGGTCACCGAGGTCATGGTGGCCGAGGGTGACTTCGTGGAAGAAGCCAACGTTTTGGTAGTGGTCGATTGAGAACCCTCAGGATAGCCAGCGGGGTCGGCTTCTATGGGGACAGTTTTTGGCCGGCTATTGAAATAATCAAGCAGAAGCAGGCGGATTACGTCTGCTTTGAGGACCTTGCCGAGCTAACCCTGGCGATACTCGCCAAGGACATGGCGAAGAATCCAGAAGCTGGCTATACAAAGGACCTCATCCCTTCTCTAAGGGCGGGATGGAAACTAGCCATGGACGCCGGGATCAAGATAATTACCAATGCCGGGGGTCTCAATCCCACATCGGCTGGCGCTGCTGCGGCGAGACTGGCCAAGGAGTTGCATATAAAGCCAAAAATTGCCGTGATCAGCGGTGATTCGATATTCGATCGCCTAGCAACCGGCGAAGTTTTCCCCCACTTCGAGAGGAATGATCCTCTGGCGGACGGCATCCGAAAAAGCGCACTTTTTGCCAATGCTTACCTCGGTGCCCGACCAATCGTCGAAGCCCTCAGGCGGGGTGCAGATCTAGTTATCACGGGTCGCGTTGCCGACGCCGCCCTCTACTTAGCCCCACTTGCCTACGAATTCGAATGGGATTTCGAAGACCTAGGTCGAATCGCCCAAGGTACGGTTGTCGGTCACATCCTCGAATGTTCTAGCCAGGCGACCGGGGGAAATCACGGAAGGGATTGGGAGTCGATCGACGGTTTGGAAAGAATTGGCTTTCCAATCGCCGAAGTAAATGAGTCTGGTGACGCAACGATTACCAAACTCGCCGACTCCGGTGGGCGGGTCGACGAATTTACGGTAAAAGAACAGCTCCTTTACGAGATCCACAATCCTTTTGCCTATCAAACCCCCGACGTCGTAATGGACATTTCGACTACTACTGTCCAACAGGTCGGTTTAAATCGGGTCTCGGTGACAAACACGTCGGGACACAAAAGGCCCGATCGATATAAGGCCATCATCGGCTATCCATCTGGATGGATGGGTCAAGGCATCCTGGGCTATAGCTGGCCTGATGCATACAAAAAGGCCCAGAAGACCGCCTCAATAATCACCAATCAACTCCAGATCTTCAAAGATCAGATTGATGCAATCCGTATAGAGCACCTCGGCCTGGACTCCCTCCATGCTGAGATGGCGGCTAGCAACGACGATTTGTCCGATCTACCCGAGGTGTACCTCCGCATCGCAATTAGAACCCAGGATCGCTCAGTCGCCGAGATGGTATCGAGGATGATGGTACCCTTGGCCCTGGCCGGACCCCCCACCGCCTCTGGACTACTCGGCTTCGATAGGTCTCGGGCCCTAATTGGCCTTTGGCCGACTTTGGTTGAACGATCGATTGTCGATGAGCAGATATCGATAGATATCATCGAGGTGGCCGAATGAGACTGATAGATCTTGCCTTCTCCAGAAGCTCCGACAAAGGCAATCACTGCGACCTCTCCCTCATCGCCTACGACGAGGAGAAGTACCGAGTGCTGGTTGAGAAACTGACCAAACAGGCTCTCATCGACTACTTTTCGCCACTTGGCCCTTCAAGGATAGACCTCTTCCGACTGGACAACCTATCGGCATTGAAGATAGTCCTCTATGACGTCCTAGACGGAGGGGCCGCAAACTCCATCAAAGCTGACACTCAGGGGAAGTCGCTAAGCGGAGCCTTGTTGCGGATGGAGATCTGACCTCGCTTAGGGATGGGCCCTGACACTAGGTAATAACGATAATTCATAACGATAAATATTCAACGGGGGAACCTGACATTGGGTGATAGACAAGACCGAGTCCGATCGACTCAGGAAAAGATAAAAAAGGGCGGACCAGAAAAGGGTCACAAGAAGCAGCTCGATGCATCCAAGCTGTTCGTCAGGGATCGCCTAAAGCTCTTCTTCGACCGAGAAGAGATCAGGACGGAATTCGGGTTAATGGCCCGGAATTGGAACGAAGAGCTAGCCGCGGACGGTGTAGTGTGCGGCTCTGGAGAAATCTCCGGAAGGTCGGTATTCTTCACCGCATCTGACTACACGGTGAAGGCGGGATCGATCGGCCAGTATCACGGTGAGAAACTGATAAGGGCTCAGGAGGCTGCGATCCGTGCACGGCGGCCGATACTCTACCTAATCGATTCTTCGGGTGCCAGGATCGAAGAAACAGGTGGTCACCACGTCGATAAGCGAGGCGCTGGGCAACTCTTCTACTACCACTCGATTATGTCGGGCTCCGTTCCGCAGGTCGGCGTACTCTACGGAACCTGCTTTGCCGGCACGGCGTACACGCCGGTTTTCTGTGACCTACTGATAATGATGAAGGACTCATCGATGGCCATCGCCTCTCCGAGGATGGTCGAAATGGTCATAGGCCAAAAGACCACTCCGGACGAACTTGGGGGTGCAAAAATGCACGCTGAAGTGAGTGGTTCAGCCCATTTCATCGCAGAGTCCGAGCTAGATGCGGCCAAAATCGTAAAGAAGATATTCAGCTACCTTCCGGATAATTCAGAGGAGAAGCCACCGAGATACCCTGAAGAAGAACCCGAAATCTCCCCAGATACTCTGGACGAGATAATTCCTCCCGATGCAAACAAGCCCTATTCGATTCAGAAGCTCATCTCGGCGGTGGTAGACCGGAGAAGTTTCCTTGAAGTCAAGGAGCACTATGCCAAGGAGTTAGCGGTTGGATTTGCCCGGATCAAGGGTCAAGTCGTTGGTATCGTTGCCAATAACCCCCTCTATAAGGGCGGGGCGATCTTCCCGGAATCTTCAGACAAAGGGGCAGAATTCGTCTGGCTCTGCGACGCTTACCAGATCCCATTGGTATACCTAGTGGACACTCCCGGATTTATGGTGGGGACCCAGGTAGAACGTTCAGCAATTTTAAAGCGGGGCCGGAAATTTATCTACGCCACCTCTAGCGCCACAGTTCCACGAATATGCGTCATTGTGCGCAAGTCATACGGGGCTGGCATCTACGCGATGAGCGGGCCGGCCTACGACCCTGATGTCACCCTCGCCCTTCCCTCGGCAGAAATCGCCGTAATGGGTCCAGAGGCCGCTATAAACGCCGTCTACTTCAACCACCTCGCACAGATTACCGATCCCGAGGAAAGGGCCAAAGTCACCACGGAGTTAAAGGAGCAGTACAGGCAGGGTTACGACATCTTCAAGCTGGCGGGCGAGATGGTCGTCGACGAATTGATAGATCCTTCACAGATGCGAAACGAAATATCCTCCTACCTCGAACTATTCGCAAAGAAGTCGATACAACTACCCCCAAGGAGGCACTCCACTATCATCTGAAAGACGCTTAACAGTATTGCCATCAATCTGACTCTGGAATCTGACCCTGGAATCTGACTCTGGAATCTGACTCTGGAATCTGACTCTGGAATCTGACCCTGGAATCTACTTCGCCACCTTCTGGGTAAGTAGGTAAGAGAGTAGGTGCAGCCTGAACGATCGTATCTTCGATTCTCCAAAGAGGGACTATCGAAAAACCCTTCGAAAGGCCTCCGCTGGCTCGACGGAAGCGAACCCGGCACTCGATTCCCCTCTTCAGTTAGCATCGCTTTGAGTGCCATCTCTTTAATGACGCGGCATGGCGTAGGAGAGGGTCGAATGCGCCATCAGCTCTCCATTTGAAAAAATCTCCGCTTCGCCAAAAGTTACTCGCTTGCCCAGCTTCAAGATGTTTGCCCTTGCGAGAATATCCGTTGTCGCACCTTTGAAAAATGACGTCTTCATCTCTATGGTTACCGCCATAGGTTCAATTCCGACCTTCGTCATGATGGCTACCCACATCGCCACGTCTGCCACCAATTCATAAGAAGAGCCGTGTAGTACTCCACCAGGCCTAATGAGGTCCTCTCGAAACGGAAGTGCAACCGATGCCGAACCATCTCCAACCTCGACGAGCGTCGCCCCCCACCATCTGATAAATGGCGCCTTTTCTATCTCACGCTGGAGAAGTCCTATTGGAACCACTGACAATGCTATCCACCCCCAGGTATATTCGAAAGACCAGCATAGATCGGCTAGACAGCATGGCGTTTTGGTGACATTCCCTAGGACATCAAAGGAAGTTCCTCGGAGCACTGACCAATCAGTCTCCTTTGGGCCTCCGGCGCTACTCAAATCAAGACACCGTAAGGGGGTCCAAAATTGAACCGTCACTTGAGTCCCAGGTCAGGTTCATGGTAAATGACTTCCGAGCCCGAATTAATATCAGGACCCAAAAAATCCAGTCGAACAGCATTAAACGACGCGACACGAATGGTGTAACCTTCGGAACAGTGACTCTCTGTTGTCATTAAGCTTCGACAGTGAGGGCAGGAACTCCGTCAATTCCCATTGGGGACAATTGGCCTGCTCCTGCTATTCATCCTCACCCATGATTGCCACGCTAGTTTCTCTAGCGTATCTACCCTCCTCGTTGAGGCTGGCGTCCTCCTTCACTTTCGCAATCTGTCCACAAATCCATAACGTGTCCCTAAAGCGGCGTCTTGAGCGATTAACCCCTGGCACCCTCGTCATGCTAAAGAAGTTGACTTCGAGACTCACCTGAATTCTCATTCTTCCCCGTGGCACTTCATGTTGTACGAGAGGGGTGCTTGGCGAAATCTAAGCCGTGCAAGACATTCGCCTTCGGTGGAAAATTAATTCCAACAACAAATCTCTTCTTTTTCGACGCCACTCATCCAAAGAATTCGGTTCCAAAAATCAATACGTGGCTTCGTACTAATCGATCACTTTCAAGACCTTAGATGGAGAGATTATCCGGCCAAAAAGTGCCCATTAACCCACTTATTTGGAAATAATAGCGAGTTAATTCGGCTATCCGTGCCACGAGCACCCAATCGTCAACCGCGCTGCGGCGTCCTATTCGATTCTGCCAACCCCGTGGTCAATAACCGTGCTTGCTGGAGGGGGTGGCTACTCTACACAGAAAGGTAGGGAGTTTCTACGCTGACCGCTGTGATCATGGCGAAATGCATTTTCTGCGTTTAATTCAATTGACGCTACTTTCGGGTATTACCGGCCCTTGGAATGATCGACCGTTGAGGAAAACTATGATAGAAGGACAAAACGGGCAAACTTGCTGGTCAGAAGTCTGCTTAATTCCCCACTAGAAGATTTAGTCGAAACTTTCAGTGAAGGAAGTCCCAAAATTCCAAGGCCTGCCATGCGCCTCAAAGCAAGTCAATTCATCCAATAACCCACGATAAACGGTCGAGAGTTGGTGCAGTTCAAAGGGCAAGTTTCCGGATCAGCGGGTACGGAACGACAACGCCTAGGATGGTCCAAGACGGTTCGAACCGACACTTCCCACAGCAGATGGTCGATTAATTTCAGAAAGAACCCTGAGCGATATCCGGCTGAACATGTGGCTTATCGGCACATAACGAGAAAACCTTTAATTAAAAATATTGCAAAAAACTCTTATCTATACTACGCTTCGTGATGTGGGCCGCTGAAAGGCACCTCGGCTCGACGTTTGGAGTAGAAATGCGCTCGTTTTTCCATCAAAAAGTAGCAAAAATATTATTGGCATGTGCGGCTGCCTTTTCCGTCGTTGCAACCGGGCTGATAATTGGCCCCCAAGCTAGTTTTGCAACCAATGCCGGAGACATCTTCGTCTCGGCTACCAATACTCTGCCAACTGGGCACGAAACTGACCCACACCTTTCATGCCCGTCACAGATCTACCTGTGGGGGAACGGGTTGACCCTGGGCAGCGGCACATTCAGCATTGACGGTTACCACCCATCCGGATCTGCCACAGGCAATCCCTTCGGCGGTGCATACCACCCAGATCAGGCCTGGCCAAACGACAATGCAAATGCAAGTATCCCGCCAAAAGGTGGGGCAACATGGTCATACACTGGTGGTGGCCGGCCTATCGCTACGATCTCGACCGCCGTACTCATAGCCAATGCTCAGCTCAATGGCGACCTCTACCAACCACAACAGGGATATCACTTCAAGATCCAGTTCACGCAGCTTCCTCAAAAACACAAGACTTTCTGGGTAGACTGTAAAACTCCTACCCCACAGATCTCTGTGGTAAAGACTGCTAATCCGACCAGCTACTCGGGGTCCGGGGATCAAATCTCCTATAGCTACCTGGTGACTAATACCGGCAACGTCGCTCTCACCGATGTCACAGTGAACGACAACCTCTTGGGTAAGGTCACGTCTTGCAAATTGACATCCGGGGACACTTCAAACACCGTCGGCACCCTCTATCCGGGTGACTCAGAGACTTGCACTGCGACGACTCTTACTACCCAGGCAAATCTGGATAACGGGAGTATCACAAATATCGGTACGGCCACCGGAACACCAACCACCGGAGGTAGTGTCACTGCTACATCTACGGCCGTAGTGAACGCCAGCCAAACTCCCGCGATTAGCTTGGTGAAGACTGCCATTCCGACCACCTATTCGGGGTCCGGGGAAACAATCACCTACAGCTACTTTGTGAAGAATACCGGCAACGTCACGTTGACCGATGTCACAGTGAACGACAGTATTTTAGGAAGCGTCACGTCTTGCAAATTGACACCCGCGGACACTTCAAAAACCGCCGGCACCCTAGCTCCGGGTGACTCTGAGACTTGTACTGCAACCGCCACGACAAGCCCAACTAATGTGACCCAAGGGAGTATCACAAATATCGGTACGGCCACCGGAACTGCCCCCGATGGTAGCAAAGTCACTGCGACGTCTACGGCTGTGGTGAATTACGTGCCGACACCACCCATTGGTCAAAAACCCTTTATTAGTCTGGTGAAGACTGCCACTCCGACCACCTATTCGGGAATCGGGGAAACAATCACCTACAGCTACTTTGTGAAGAATACCGGTTATCCGCCTTTGACCGACGTGACCGTAAGTGACAACCTTTTAGGCAACGTCACGTCGTGCAAATTGACGCCCGGAGATGCTTCGGCGACCCTTGGCACGCTTCAGCCCGGTGACTCTGAGACTTGTACTGCTACCGCTCTTACAACCCAAGCAAATGTCGATAACGGGAGTATCACAAATATCGGTACGGCCACCGGAAAATCAGTCACCGATGGAAGTGTCGTCACGGCGAAATCTACGGCTGTGGTGAACGCCATCCAAACCCCCGCGATTAGCTTGCTAAAGACTGCTAATCCGACCAGCTACTCGGGGTCCGGGGATCAAATCATCTACAGTTACCTGGTGAAGAATACCGGCAACGTCACGTTGAAGAGCATCCAGGTTAAGGACAACATTCTCGGAAGCGTCACGTCTTGCAATTTGGCGACCGGGGACACTTCAAAAACTCCTGGTACTCTAGCTCCGGGTGACTCTGAGACTTGTTCTGCTACCGCCACGACAAGCCCAACTAATGTGACCCAAGGGAGTATCACAAATATCGGTACGGCCACCGGAACTGCCCCCGATGGTAGCAATGTCACTGCGTCATCTACGGCTGTAGTGAATTATCAACCCGGTCCGCCGGTAATACCTAATCCGCCGGTGCTACCTAATCCTTCGTCTCCATCGGTTTCACCGCCGGTACTAACTATCGTCAAGTCGGCTACGCCAGCTTCGATCGCTGCTGGCGGCAGCTCCGAATATACGATTGGGACATCGATAACGGGCACGGTTGACACGCCAATAACCGTAACCGACAAGCTGACCAGCTACCCTGGAGTAACCTACTCCCTCGGACATATGACCACACCGACAGGTGATGCCACGTGGACGAGTTGTGCAATAGCATCATCGAGTCTGGTCGGTTATCAATTGCTCAGCTGCTCCTTCAATCCATCAAGTAGCGTTACCAACCCGACATTTGAACCAATCATCATCAATGTCGCTACTGCAACGAATACTCCAACAGAGCAATTGAGCAACGTAGCCGTGGTCAATGATGGCACATCATCCAACACCTCTAATGTGGCGACGATCTCTGTAACTGCAAGCACGACTCCGGCGGTGGTTTCTGCATCGAGCGCCCCAAGTGTCCCAAGCAATTCACCGCCTGCGACAGGACAGCCCAGCACGGTGACCGTACCGTCAGTCCATACCGGCAAACCATGGGCATCCCCATACTGGTGGTATTTAGTATCTGGCATAGGGATAGTTGGCATGGCGCTGCTGATCCCATTCCGAAGCAGAAAGTTGAGAGTTAGGACAAAGGATCGCTAACTTCCTAGATAGATCTTGAAGCTTCCAATGGCCAACTGGTAAACCTACCAGTTGGCCATTGGTTTGTTAACTCTAAATCGAATAGGTGAACCGGAAGCCAGGGAGTCGCCAATATGGACGCCAATAACGTCGATTATCAGGAGCACTTCGAATTTCAGGCGATTCTCGCTGTAGGCTAGCACCGACAGGGATAGCCGAATCATAGGTAGTCGAAAAGGAGCACACTTGGTAAAGTTTCCATTTCTCAGTCCAGAGTGGATCGAAGAGGCGAGACGATTGCGTCAAAGCCATTCTGAACAGGAACCGGCTATTGCAACCAATATCCGAATGAACCAGATAGTCACCGAAATACCTTTTGGTGAAGGAGAGCTCCATATCTACGTCGACACGAGCCAAGGTTTTCTGGACATGGAAATAGGTGAACTAGACAACCCCGATATCACCATTGCCTTAGACTATGCGACCGCTAAGGCCCTCT
>JAKBHQ010000117.1 GCA_021836665.1 Thermoplasmata archaeon | reverse complement strand
ATCTCGGATCAGAAATTGTCGTTCACTCCGAACCGATCGATTGCCCCAGGAGTCTTGACAGACTCAACTCACGCCAAGAGTTGCGCACGGGGATAGAGACGGGCCAACTCGAAGTCTTCTATCAGCCCATCGTTTCTCTCACTAGCAGGGTGGTGCAGGGTTTGGAGGCATTAGTAAGGTGGCGTCACCCCGAACGGGGTCTTGTACCTCCAGATCAGTTCATTGGGCTGGCTGAGCAGACCGGGCTGATAGCCCCACTTGGTAGATTCGTACTAAATCAAGCCTGTCTCCAAGGGGCCATTTGGGCTAATTCCTCAACTGATCGGTCACCCCTTCACATAGCGGTCAATGTCTCTGTCACCCAGCTTCGAGACGCCAATTTCAGCTCAATGGTCCACCAGGCGCTAGCAGTATCAGGGCTGAATCCAGATTCTCTCTATTTAGAGATCACCGAATCGGTCTTGCTTGAGCCCGGAAACGCTGTGCGAGCCGAACTTGAGGCGCTACGAAAACTCGGTGTGCACATTTCACTCGATGACTTTGGAACCGGTTATTCGTCCTTGGCCCAACTAGATCGACTACCAATTGACACTCTGAAGATAGACCGTTCCTTCGTGACGGGCATTAGGAACTCCAAACAGCACGAAGTGATAGTGGCCACGGTAATTTCCCTGGCCCATCAGTTGGGTCTGAAGGTGATCGCGGAAGGCGTAGAGACCGAATCCGAAGCCTCATACCTGCTAGCACTGGGTGCCGAATTCGGCCAAGGCTACCTATTCTGCAAACCTATGCCAGCCAGTCAGATCGAAGCCGGATTATTCGAATCGGGCTTCACGTGCCCAATGAAATTTAGCGAATAAGCCGACCTTAAACATTGAGGCCCCCGCCCTAAAGTACGGCACCCGCTAGCCGAGTCTTGGTGACACTTCTAGTAGTAGCTGGCTGCGGTGGTAGACGGACTCGCCGACACGGCCGTCTTTATTGGCTGACCCGACGGGGATAGTACATACCAGTAGCCACCAAAGGCGTAGACTCCCTCTCCATTGGTCGCATTCTGGCTCACATCACTGCTAAAGGTATAGAGGGGATGACCCGCATACTCGAGCTGTGAAGACCCACCCGTTCTGGTTATTTTTGACACCAATGAACTACTTACCCCGGCGGCCACCTTAGTGGTAGCCTGAACCGGTGGCCAGGCGGTGGCGCAAGCAGAATAACAGGTCGACTTGTTTGACGAGTCAGCGGTCAACATGTAGTAGACCTGTCCCGTTGACGAACCCAAAACCTCCCCATAACTCTTTGTCTTGAGCAGACTCAGAGTTATGGGCGTAGATGTGGCGTTACCGGCGGCGGTGGTAGCGGTAGAGTAGCTACCGCTCGAGGAAGTCGAAGAACAGGCGGCGGCGAGCACACCTAAGGGCAGCAGGGCCAATCCAATGGCTTTTTTCACCTCGTACCTCCCCGTCAAGCCTCGGGTAACTCCAAAAGACTAACTTCACGCAAGTGACCAATATTTACAACGTGAATTTAGTTAAACACTTCCCAGCTAGTAGTCTTCTCTTCTTTTTCTCTAATTTCTCTACCTCCATCTCGCCTCTTGGTGCGTAATGGGAATGCCAAGTGAATCTGTTTGATCTCTGTGACAGTTTTAACTTTCGGTGGGAGCGGTACTAGGTGGCGCGGTAACGAGTCCAATTGATCGTTCGGTCAAGGAAGGAAATTCTCGAATTTCTTCTGGCTTAAGCAATTGTTGACTAAGTTGATCGGTATTATGGTCTTTATGACTACTACACAAATTTTCGGCTTCCCAGAGACCGTAAATGAGAAAGCCGCAAGGACGGTGGCGGCTGGAGTAGTGACGTTGGTGCTCTTCGCAGAGATGACCCACTCAGTACTTTTTTTACTAATCCTCCTCTATGGCTTTGTCGCCAGGGTGGCAGCAGGACCCAGGTTTTCTCCACTTGGTCGCTTCGCCACGAGGATAGTCGCTCCACGCCTTGGCGCAGAGAAGATCGTCTCCGGGAAGCCGAAGCGCTTCGCCCAAGGGATAGGTTCGGTCTTTTCACTAGTAACGCTAATTCTGTACCTAGTAGGTGCTCATGCCGTCGCATTCGACTTACTTTGGATACTTGGGGCTTTCGCCTTAGCGGAGTCCGCATTAGCTATCTGTGTTGGATGCAAGATTTTCGCAATCCTGCAACGGCTAGGCGTCGTTAGCGACCTATGCGAAGAGTGCGGGGACATTTTCTCGGCAAAAGCAGCCAAGAGAAGGGCGAGTTCGCAATACGCCCCCCGTTAGCTACTGCTTATCCCGCACTCGTCGTCGACCCGAGGATCAGGATGAATATCCTTTGAGAGCTAGCCTCTAGTTATGGCGAAAGAACGTGGACAGAGGGCTGAAATCGAGGCCGCCCGTGGAGACGCCCCCTGCGATCTCCTGCTAAAAGGTGGGCTGGTGTTCTCCAGTACCACCAAGGAGTTCGTGCGAACTGACCTAGCAATCCTCGGCACGAAGATCGTGGGATGGGGAGAGCGCGAATCTAAGTTGACCATAGATGTAACCGATAGGTACCTGGTTCCCGGTTTCATAGATGCCCACATGCACCTCGAATCGACCAAATTATGGATAGACGAGTTTGTCAAAACCGTACTCCCTTTAGGGACCGTGGCGGTGGCCGCAGACCCACATGAGCTGGCAAACGTTATGGGAGTAATGGGAGTTAAAGAGCTGGCCAAGGCGTCGGCTGGCCTTCCGTTCTTCTTTGGAATCTGTGCGTCTCCTTGCGTTCCAGCGTCGAAATTCGAAAGTCCGGCATTCAGTCTTGGCCGCTCTGACCTCGAAGCGATACTCGAACTCGGACCGTCGATAGGCGTGGCCGAGATGATGAACTACCCCGGGGTTATTTCGGCCGATCCCGAGGTGCTAGACAAGATTGCCACCGCAGGGGATAAAAGAGTGGATGGACACGCCCCCGGAGTCGTCGGAGCCGACCTCGACGCCTACCTAGTGGCCGGGGTCGAGTCCGATCATGAGTGCTTCAGTTACCGTGAAGCCCATGAGAAGAGGCAGAAGGGAATGTGGGTTTTCATTAGAGAGGGATCGGCCTCCAAGAACCTAAAAGAGCTAATTCGAACGGCTATCGAAAACGGCACCGACCGACTCGCATTCTGCAGTGACGACCGCGAACCCGACCTTCTACTAGAATCCGGTCACATCAATGACATCCTGAGGCTCGCAGTCGCAAGTGGCCTTAAGGCGGAGGACGCCTTGGTGATGGCAACCTCAAATCCAGCCGAATACCACGGGATGGATCACCTCGGGTCACTGGGTCCTGGATATCAGGCCGATATCGTAGTTCTCACAGACCTTATCGAATTCAATGCTGAAAAGGTTTTTCAAAAAGGGCGGCTCGTTGCTGAAGATGGGAAAATACTGCCTGGGATTATAGACCATGCCACACCAGCTAGCTGGCTATTCAATTCGATTCACCTGGAGCGTCTTCCAAACGTGGAGGACTTCGAAGTGCCCGTGGAGCTAAAGAGCTATGCAAAGGCTATTTCGGTGGCGGACAATTCCCTAATTACCAGGTCCAAACGAGTCCGATGGGATCCAACAGATCGGAATCTGTGCAGGCTATCGGTGATCGAAAGACACAAAAACACCGGTCGAATCGCCGTTGGGATAGTCGACAACTTTGGCGTCTATAAGGGAGCCATAGCATCCACCGTCGCTCACGACGCCCATAACATCATGGTGATCGGTGGGAACGACCGACAGAGCGCTCTAGACATGGTCGCCTGCGTGAAAAGATTAACCGAACTCGGAGGAGGACAGGTCGCCTATTTAGACGGAGTGTTACTCGCTGAAGTTCCCCTTCCTATAGCTGGCCTTATGAGTGACAGGTCGGCTGATGTGGTAGCCAAAATGCTGAAGGCCGCTAATTCTGCCGCCAAGTCCCTCGGATCCAGTTTAGAGTCCCCCTTTATGCAGCTGAGTTTCTTGGGTCTATCGGTAATACCTGAATTGAAATTGACCGACAAGGGCTTGGTAGATGTAAACGCATTCTCGCTCACCTCCCTCGACTTTTGAAAAATATCGACCCACCCGCTGCCACATGACCCTCTGACAGTGACCCTCTGACAGTGACGGTCTCCAGACAATCTTGGCTGATAGTTTCCGTAGTCAGCTGTTGTTTGCTCTTCAAAGGTCCTTGACGGAGACTTGAAACCCAGTGCCATCCGGACCAAGGTCCAATAAACCTTGCATCTCAAACTTCCTCTTAGGTCTTTTTAGCCGCGAGGTTTTGGTTGACTTCGTTTTATTTAGCGCGCAACTTTGTTGGGTTCTTACCCTACTACTAGCAGGATTGTTGGCTCCGTGCCGGGTAGCCCGACAATTTCGGACTGCCACTCGCCGGACGCCGGACTGCCACTCGCCGAAATGGTGTCGCTTAGCGCCACTCTGGTTAACTCCACTGGGCTTGAATGACCGCTTCTGATGGGCAAGAAAAGGCCCCGCCAAAAGGCGGGGCCTCCCCAATTGGGTAGTGGTGCAATAAAGACTAATTATCCTGGGAGGTCTGGGAAGTCTGGGAAGAATCACTGGACCCAGACATGTGGGCATGGATTACGTTACCCTTTGAATCGACGACCAGATGAATTACCGATCCGTCAGCGAAGGTCGCTTTGACGGAGAAGTAGCCAGCGGTTGACTCCTTAGGCGAAATATGATTGATGGTAGCGGTGCCAAACGACGAGTAATTTGTACTCAAATAGCTCTGAACTGCCGTCGCAATTACCGAGTTCGTCGATGTAGTGAAACTAAGATCTGAAACCTTTCCGGTAGTTGCGGAAACCTCGACCGAAAAGCTTCCTAAGGTCGCCGAGGTTACTACTACCCGATAGTGAGGATTCTCACTCTCGACGAGGGTAACTGATCCGAGTACAAAATCGCTGACGCTCGGGTACGTGGTCTGCAGATAATTAAGCGCATCCGTTCCCGCTTGGGAAGAAGAGACCGTTACCGCCACGGTCTGCGGGTTCGAATTCGTCGGAGTGCCGATTGTCAAGGTCGACGACGGTGTTGAGGTATGGCCGTATTCGGCAGCGTCCCCACTTGACGTTCCCGGGGTCGTAACGTCCTTTGAATTATCCTTAGCGGACGTTGCCACTACTACATTAGCCAACGGAGGGTTGCTTATAACGGGAGCCGGAGCCTGAACTACTACGGAGGACGTCTTAAGGGTAGAATCCGAGGATCCAATCCCTGTGGAGCCTATAACACCCTGGACGATGCTAGGGATAGGATTCTCCTTCGAGTGTTCGATCGTTACCGAAACCACCTTCCCCAAGGAACTCGTCTGTACCTTTACGGTAATGTCAACGCTTTTCTGTCCAGTTAGTTCAACGATGAACTGACCTGAAATTGCATTCGCCTTGACCGACTTGACACTGTATGGCGCCCCATTGGGGTCCTTGGTAGTCGCAAATGCAACTGCGGCCTTTTCTATGTTCGGATAGTTCACTTGCACCGACGACGGTACGCCGGTAGATGACCCTTGACCGAAGTGCAATGTAGCTTCGGTCACAACGGCCCCTGCGAGGGCAGACACAGCCACCAACCCCAAGGATAATGGTGCTATCTTAGGTAATGTCTTCTTCGGCGAACGAAATGTACTCTGCGACATACGATACTCCATCGGTAGAATCGGTGAGGTCTTATAACCTCGAACTGTAACAATTCTCGCCTATCTGGGTTATCCCTCTTTGAGATGAAGGTGAGAATTAGCTCATCAAGACAGCAAGACCGCCACTAAGAATCGTGGCCCACTACGACGATTTTATACTCTCCCCGATATGGATTCTAGAGCCAATTGGCGTCAAGGCACTAGTGAACTGGAATACTTAGCGGTACCTTCGCCGCTACGATAACTTTTTTCACGATAACTTTTTTCACGATAACTCTCTCATCTCATCTGCCCGTCGCACAAAATAGCAGGTCTGATTTTGATAGAGTCGCAATTGTAGATCGAAAGTTCCAGGGCTGTCGATCCGATGGTCGATCTTGCATAAGAGCGCTTAGCTACCCGGCATCCAGCCAACTGGAGTCGGTATTAGAACCTACGGAGGAAAAAATGACCAACGCAGTAATCGTCGATGCACTAAGGACACCGGGTGGAAAGAGAAATGGATCGCTTAGGGGTTGGCATGCTGCGGACCTTGCCGCCGAAGTCCTCAAGGGCCTCGTTGAGCGAAATGGTCTCGATCCAGAACTAGTCGAAGATGTCATAATGGGTTGTGTCATGCAAGTAGCCGAGCAGGGGGTAAATGTAGGTCGCAATGCGGTTCTGGCCGCCGGTTTTCCCGAGAGTGTCCCCGCCACGACTATTGACCGCCAGTGCGGCTCCTCCCAGCAGGCGGCACACTTCGCAGCTCAGGCCGTAATGTCCGGCGTTCATGAGATCATCATCGCGGCCGGCGTGGAGACCATGACCCGCGTTCCCCTCGGATCGAGCGTTGTACCCGGGATGGGCTGGCCATATGGGCCCAAGGTCAAAGAGAGGTATGAAGATCGGGGTGGGTTGGTAAACCAGGGGATATCGGCCGAGATGATTGCCGAGATGTGGGGGCTCAGCCGGGAAGATCTCGACCAGTACAGTCTAATGAGCCAGATGCGGGCGGCAAAGGCGCAGCAAGAGGGGAGGTTCGAGCGAGAGATTATCCCTGTTGAAAAAAAAGATGACGAAGGAAACCTAACCAATGAAGTAATATCAGCGGACGAGGGTGTTAGGCCCAACACGACAATCGAGGCGCTAGCCGGGCTCAAGCCAGCTTTCCAAGAGGGTGGTAAGGTCACCGCTGGAAACTCCTCTCAGATCACCGACGGCGCCTCTGCGGTGCTGATAATGAGCGAGGAGAAGGCCAACGAACTCGGATTGACACCTCGAGCAAGATTTCATTCCTTCTCGCTCGCCGGTGTAGACCCGGTAACAATGCTTACCGGCCCGATTCCAGCCACTAAAAAGGTCCTCGAGCGAGCCAAGCTAACCATAGACGATATCGACCTAATTGAGATCAATGAGGCCTTTGCGTCGGTCGTCCTCGCCTGGGAGAAGGAGATCCACCCAGACATGGATCGGGTCAATGTCAACGGTGGAGCGATCGCCCTTGGTCACCCCTTGGGAGCTTCGGGAACCAAACTCCTCGCCACCCTTTTGAACGAGTTGGAGAGGACCAACGGCCGCTTCGGCCTCCAAACGATGTGCGAAGGTGGCGGTCTAGCAAACGCAACGATCATCGAAAGACTCTGACCGAGGGGACGTCTGTGGTGGTGAACTAGCTATCCAAACGCCCAATTCCGGACTGCTTGAGCTTAATATAACCTCATGGAACAGGCATTAAGGAGAGAATTTCTAAAACCTAGGCCCACCACTTGGACGAAAATTCCACCCATGGGACTCATGCTAAATGCCGAGCAAATTGGTTTTGCCGGGCCCGATCTATCGGTCCAGCAAAACTGGAAGCTTGCCCGCAAGCCACACTCAGGTCATGAAGAGAGTTGCGGCTGGATTGCTGGTGGCAATTCTGCTAACTATTCACAGCATGTATAGAAACTATTTGGAGTATCTACCATCGTTTGGTAGACTCGCTCACGACCGGTCCTTGGTTCTTGCCTACCGTGTGGTCAGACCCAACGGGAGAATGGAAGTTTAATTGGAAGTCGCCGTAGAAGTTAGCGATCTGAAGAAGAGCTTTGGAGCGGTTGAAGCCCTCCGAGGGGTCAGCTTGTCCGTAGAGCGGGGAACGGTACTCGGACTTCTTGGACCTAATGGTGCGGGGAAGACTACCGTCATAAAGGTCCTCACTACCCTTTTACGACCCGATTCAGGATCTGTTTTCATCGAAGGCTGTGACGTTTTGGCCGATCCGGCAAGAGTACGCCAGCTCATCGGCCTAGCGGGCCAGAGTGCAGCGATCCAGGAAGAGCTGACGGGTCGAGAAAACTTGGAGATCATGGGTAGGCTATACCACCTAAACAAGAAGGTCTCTAAGAGCAGGGCTCAAGAGCTACTAGAACGCTTTGATCTCATCGAAGCCGGTGATCGGCCGTGCAAGACCTATTCGGGCGGCATGCAAAGGCGGCTCGATCTCGCGGCAAGTCTGGTCGGCCACCCTTCGGTTCTATTCTTAGACGAGCCGACCACCGGACTAGATCCACGCGCCCGCATCGGAATGTGGGGAGTTATAAGGGACCTCGTCGAAGAGGGGACGACCCTACTCCTTACTACCCAATACCTAGAAGAGGCTGACGTACTCGCCGACCAAATAGTAGTGATAGACCAGGGTAAGGTAATTGCGACTGGAACCTCTGGACAGCTCAAGGATCGCGTAGGTGGCGACGTGCTTGAGTTTACGGTAGTCGACCCCGGGCAGATAGAAGAAGCCAAGCGTGCGGTGGTAGAACTCTCCCCAACGGAGCCGATATTAGACCGCAAATCAGCAAAGGTCTCGGTAGCAGTAGGTCAGTACGGAACTAACGCTCTCGCCATGGCGGTAAGGAACCTCGACTCTGCGGGAGTCGAGGTCGACGGGCTGTCTTTGCACCGGCCGTCTCTAGACGACGTGTTCCTCGCAATAACGGGGCATTCAGCTAGCACTTCAGCCGAAGATAGTGTCGTCAAGCAAGGTCGAAAGGGTAAAAAGGTGGCTTTGAAGAATTCTGGCGAGGTATCAAATGGTTAGTCAAATCGTCAAAGATGCTCCCAAGACGGCGGAGTTAACTCAGATTGAGAGACTCCGGTGCGGCATCAGCGACGCCCTAATAGTCTCCAAACGCGACCTTCTGGTCTGGCTGCGCGTTCCCGCTTTTATTTTCTTCACAATTATCCAGCCGGTAATGTTCGTGCTGCTCTTCCGCTACGTATTCGGCGGGGCGATTTCTGTATCTGTACCTGGTGGTTACGTTGACTATTTGATGCCAGGGATAATAGCGCAGTCAGCAGCCTTTGCCTCATTTGGTACAGCGATCGGCCTTGCTAAGGAGATCCAGCTTGGGGTGATCGACCGATTTCGCTCCATGCCTATGGCAAGATCAGCCGTCCTGTTAGGAAGACTCATCGCCGATACCATTCGGCTGGTCGTAACGGTCATCGTAATACTGTTAGTTGGATTCGCAGTCGGTTTCAGGTTTCACAATGGAGTCGGTGCGGGCATTTTGATGCTTATCCTCGGGGCAGTTTTCGGAGTTGCGATCTGCTGTGTTTCGGCCTACTGCGGCTTGGCCTTTAAAAACGAAGAGACGGTTCAGTCCTTCGGGCTTGCCTGGTTATTTCCACTAACCTTCGTCTCTTCGGCATTCGTACCGGTCAACTCTATGCCCGGTTGGCTCCAGGTCTTTGCCAAGCATCAGCCGGTGACAATAGTGATTAATGAGATGCGGTCGCTCGCCTTGGGGGGACCCGCCATACGAGGCGGAATCGAGAGTGTCCTTTGGCTCATAGCCATTATCGCTGTCTTCATTCCGCTGGCGGTTCGTTCGTATCGGCGTGTATAAGCTAGCTGCTCCGTCCGAGCCGACCAAAGGCAGGTCATTCTCTCCGGGTAAGTTTGAGGAGCGCCGGCCGCGGCCGGAGCCTATTTAGAGACCTAGAGTCGGAAGTCTCTCACCCTTAGCAAACTCTTAAATCAGCAAAACCTGCTAATCGGTTTCCACCCTCGAAACTCGAGTGGATCAGAGACTTTGCTTGGAAACCTAAAGGTAGATACCGAGCCGCTGGATCTAAATTGGCCCATTGAACCAACGGGAGCGCAATCCCCTTCCGTAAGGGAGGGGTCAAGCGACCTAATTCTTTTTCGGTCTACCTGATTTACGGCTAGGGAGTTTCTGGTTTTCTATGTACTGTTTCACCGTCTCTAATGGGGCTCCACCACAAGACACAACCGCATAGGAGGGCGACC
>JAKBHQ010000221.1 GCA_021836665.1 Thermoplasmata archaeon | reverse complement strand
GGTGTAGCGTGAGGGTTAGCAGAGGCTCGGGAGGTGTTGATGTCAGACGGTTTTGACCAAGGTGATCGCCTTGAAGCATCAGAAGGCTTGACGTCGGAGGAGCGGGTAAGACTCCTCGAGGCTGACGTCTTGGAACTGAGGAGACGACTCCAGGACGCGCCAATGAAAGTTCGGGCTCTTGAAGAGAAGTTGCTTGAGGTGTCGGGTCAATTGGCCCAGGCTGTGGCGAAGAACGAGAAGCTGACCTTTACCCTCCAACAGGCCCGGGAACATATAGCAACGTTACGTGAAGAGGTAGAGAAGCTCACTCAGCCACCGTCTGCCTATGGGGTCTTCGTGGGATCTAACGATGATGACACTGTCGATATCATCACTTCCGGGAGGAAGATGCGAGTTGCCCTCCATCCCGATCTTGAACCCTCGGAACTGCGGCCTGGGCAGGAGGTTGTACTAAACGAATCCTTTTCGGTGATACTTGCGAGGAATCCCGATCTTTCCGGCGAGGTCGTCACGGTGAAAGAGGTGATGGAGGATGGAAAGAGGGTACTGGTCGTAGGAAGGGCCGACGAGGAGCGGGTGGCTGAGATGGCCGGGGATTTGCTAGGTACTAAGCTCCGGTCTGGGGATAGCGTTCTGTTTGACTCCCGCACAAACCTTCTCCTTGAAAAGCTCCCTCGTCCTGAGGTCGAGGAACTTGTCTTGGAGGAAGTTCCCGATGTTACCTACGAAGACGTTGGTGGCTTAGATCGGCAGATCGAGGAGATCACCGACGCTGTCGAGCTTCCGTTCTTGCACCGCCACCTCTTTGCTAACTACCGACTCCCAGCTCCCAAGGGCATTCTTTTATACGGACCGCCAGGTTGTGGAAAGACTCTAATAGCCAAGGCGGTTGCAAACTCATTAGCCAAGAAGGTCGCCGCCCTTACAAACAACGCTGCGGTTCGATCCTATTTCTTAAATGTAAAGGGCCCCGAGCTACTAAATAAGTACGTTGGTGAAACCGAAAGGCAGATTCGATTAATCTTTCAGAGGGCTAGAGAAAAGGCCGAAGAAGGGGTTCCAGTTATCGTCTTTTTTGACGAGATGGACTCCTTGTTTAGGACTAGGGGAACAGGAATCAGTTCCGATATGGAGTCGACGATCGTTCCTCAGCTCTTGGCCGAGATTGACGGTGTAGAAGCCCTTAGAAACGTCATAGTAATAGGCGCTTCTAACAGGGAAGACCTTATTGACCCTGCGATTCTTCGTCCTGGTCGCCTGGACGTGAAGATAAAGATAGAGAGGCCCGACGAATCAGCAGCAGCCTCGATCTTCTCGCGCTACCTAACTCCTGACCTCCCTTATGGCGCTTCGGAGATTGCTTCTCTAGGAGGTGGGGAGATTGAGAAGGCTATTCGAATAATGATCGAAAAGACTGTGCAGGAGATGTATCGAACCGACGAGGATAACAGATTCCTCGAGGTGACATACCAAGGTGGCGACAAAGAGATCCTCTATTACAAGGACTTCTCTTCCGGAGCGATGATAGAAAATATCGTGAGGAGGGCAAAGAAGTTAGCTATCAAACGTGAGATCGCTGGCCAGGTGGGTGGGATTACGACCGATGACCTCATCCAATCGATCGCCAAAGAGTACAAAGAACATGAAGATTTACCGAATACCACCAATCCTGATGACTGGGCAAAAATCTCAGGTAAGAAGGGTGAGAGGATCATTTACGTCCGAACACTTGTTACACAAGGTAAGGAAGCAAAAGGCGGTCGGTCCATCGAGAGGGTTGGAACCGGACAGTATCTATAACCACTGGCTGCAAAAGTAGATGGAGAGGGGTGAGTTTGTCGATTCCAAAGGTTTGTGGGATTGAAACCGAATATGGCATTACGATGCCCAAGACGGCAGACGCAAATCCCATTACTGCGTCTTCGATGCTTATCAATGCCTTTGTAAATGAGATATCAGGAAAGGTGGGTTGGGATTTTGAGGACGAAGCTCCGGGGCACGACGCCAGGGGCTTCAATCTCGAGGGATCGTTGCCTCCCGAGGTCGAGACCCACTTAGTAAATACCGTTCTTACAAACGGGGCAAGGTTTTACGTAGATCATGCACACCCCGAGTACTCCTCTCCTGAGTGTCTAAATCCAAAAGAAGCCGTGCTCTACGATAAAGCCGGTGAGTTGGTTCTTAGGAAGGCAATGTCCGCTGCAAAGAGGGCGCTACCCAATGACCAGGAAATCGTGGTCTACAAGAATAATTCCGATCGAAAGGGCAACTCGTATGGTTGCCACGAGAACTACATAATGGATCGGCAGGTACCGTTCAACAAGATTGTCAAGCAGGTAACCCCATTCTTTGTTACCAGGCAGATATATTGCGGTTCAGGTAAAGTGGGTAGTGAATTCGCTAATATTGCTAAATGGGAAGTGCCATTCCAGATTTCTCAACGGGCAGACTTTTTTGAAGAAGTTGTTGGCTTAGAGACCACCCTTAAAAGACCGATTGTTAATACTCGGGATGAACCACACGCAGACGCCACAAGATATCGCAGGCTTCACGTTATATTGGGTGATGCAAATATGTCTCAGTTCTCAAGCTATTTAAAGCTCGGGACTACGGCCCTTGTACTTTCGATGATCGAAGATTCCTTTTTGGACGAGGCTGATTTGGCGATAGAGGATCCGGTTGGATCGCTGCGAAAAGTCTCCTGGGACCTGTCTCTGTCGGCCCAGCTTTCCAGAGTGAGTGGCGGAAGTATATCCGCTCTCGACCTCCAGTGGGAGTTTTTGCGACTAGCTCAGAAGTATGCAATTCAGAGGGGAACTGAAGTCATTGGCGGAGACGACCTTGGAGAAGAAATTCTACTGAATTGGGAAGAGACCCTTCAGGCCCTTGAGGTGGACCCAATGTCTTTAGCAGACAGGCTCGACTGGGTTGCCAAATATCAGCTAGTTTTGGGTTACATGGAGAGACACAGTCTGGACTGGGATGACCCCAAGCTCGCTGCGATTGATCTGCAGTACCACGACATTAGGCCCGAAAAGTCGCTTTTCCATCGTCTTGGCATTAGATCAATCTGGAGCGATGCGGAGGCCGAACTGGCCACTTATTCTCCTCCCAGAGGGACAAGGGCTTACTTTAGAGGTAAATGTCTCGAGAAGTACCCGAGAAATGTTGCGGCTGCCAACTGGGACTCGATAATCTTTGACCTTGGACGAGATCCCCTTAGGAGAGTTCCGATGATGGATCCCCTCAGAGGGACGGCGAAGCATGTCGATGAGTTAATTGATAGATGTGATACCGCACAGGAGTTATTGGACGCTCTAGGAACTTAGGAGACAGGTTATGCCTGAAAGAGAGATGAAGAAGAGGTCAGCTCCTTCGGCACGCGAGTCTGAAGAGGCACAGCCGCAGGAAGCATCGGGCAAGAACAAAGAGGGGGAAGATCTCAAGGCTAAACTCGATGCAGTGCTGGATGAGATTGATGAAGTTTTGGAGGATAACGCCGAGGAGTTTGTTAGAAACTATGTGCAAAAAGGTGGCGAGTAGGACTCTTTGATTGCGACGTGATGCCATTTTTGCCGAATTGAATCGAACTAGTTTGAATTGAAAGGAAGATGAAGAGACCTTGAGCCTGCCTATGTTCTCGCCCTCGGATGATCCGGGTCCGAGTTTTGTTGAGGTTATTTCGCGAATACTGCCAGAAAAGTCAGCCCTCCCTCGACTAATTTCCGGTCCTGAAACAGTGAGTTATAACTCTGGGTCTCTAATCTCCGTACCCCACGGAACGACCATAGCGGCCGTTAGGTACGCTGATGGCGTGATTATGGCGGGCGACCGCAGGGCGACGGAAGGTAACTTTATCGCTCATCGGAGGATTGAGAAAGTTTTTGCCGCCGACAGGCATTCGGCGGTAGCGATTGCAGGTGCCGCTGGCCCGGCCGTCGAGATGGTGAAACTCTTTCAAGTGCAACTTGAGCACTATGAGAAAGTAGAGGGTTCGGTACTGTCCTTGGAAGGCAAGGCAAACCAGCTCTCACAGATGATTAGGGCAAATCTCCCGATGGCCATGCAGGGATTGGCGGTCGTTCCGCTTTTCGCTGGGTGGGACATCCTAAGGCGCAAGGGTCGGATTTTTACCTACGACATTACTGGTGGCCGCTACGAAGAAGTTGATTATCATGCCACCGGTTCGGGAGGTCGGGACGCAAAGGCCACCATCAAGTTAGGATACCGAGATCAGCTAGATGAAGCTTCTGCGGTTAAGTTGCTCATCTCAGCGCTTTTGGAGGCTTCTGAAGAGGATTCAGCTACCGGAGGACCAGATCCGGTGCGAGGCATATATCCGGTGATCGCTACGGTTTCTGAGCCGGGCTTTAAACGTGTTACCGATGAGGAGATCGCAGAATTGACACAGCAAGTGCTTGCGGAGAAGGCCGATAGGGGCGTTGCGCAGTGACGATGCCGTTTTATGTTGCCCCTGAGCAAGTGATGAAGGATAGGGCGGATTATGCCCGAAAGGGTATCGCCCGTGGGAGGGCCCTAATAGGTACCGTATACCAGGGGGGAGTGCTGCTTTGTGCTGAAAACCCATCAAAGTCCCTCCACAAGATATCTGAGATTTACGATCGAATTGCCTTTGCTGGTGTGGGCAAGTACAATGAGTTTGATCAACTCCGAGTAGCCGGGGTGAGGCACGCCGATACAAAGGGGTACGCGTACTCTAGGGATGATGTCGACGCAAGGAGTCTTGCCAACATCTACGCACAGTATTTGGGCCAAGTCTTTACTCACGAGATGAAGCCTATGGAGGTGGAAATTCTCGTTGCTGAGCTGGCACCTTTGACCCAGGTTGGTGGCCTCTACCATATCTTATACGACGGTACGGTCATGGATGAGAGCAATTTTTCAGTCATTGGTGGTGATTCGGAGACGATTTCAGAAAGATTTTCGTCGACTTTTAAAAAGGATTGGAGTCTGAAGGAAGCTTTGAGGGCTAGTGTCGCTGCGCTAGCGGGACCAGAGCGGAAGATACCAGTCTCGGAACTTGAAGCCGCGGTGCTATCAGAATCCAATGGAAGGCGGGCATTTTCACGACTCGGTCAAACTCAACTTGATGAACTCCTGGCATAGGGAACTCTGTGAGCGACATCTCCGAGGTACAGCCTCCGGATAGAAGGATTTTCGGGTTAGAGAACGAGTACGGAGTTACGTGCACTCTGAGGGGCCAGAGGCGGCTTTCGCCAGACGAAGTAGCCAGGTATCTTTTTCGCAAGGTTGTCTCCTGGGGTAGGTCGTCGAATGTGTTCCTTGAGAACGGTGCGCGTCTTTACCTCGACGTTGGTTCGCATCCTGAATACGCCACTCCGGAGTGCGACAAAGTAGTTGACCTTGTCACACATGACAAGGCCGGCGAGAGGATCCTAGCTTCACTGGTTGATTCTGCGGAAGCGAGGATGAGGGAAGAGGGGATTAGGGGCACTATTTACCTCTTCAAAAATAACACTGATTCGGCTGGAAACTCCTATGGTTGCCATGAGAACTACCTCACTACAAGGGGAGATGAGTTTGCCAGGTTCGCCGAAGTTCTGATTCCTTTTTTTGTATCCCGCCAGATATATGCAGGCGCCGGGAAGGTACTTGTCACGGCGAGGGGCCCGATTTTCTGTATCTCTCAGAGGGCCGAGCACATATGGGAGAGCGTCTCATCTGCGACCACCAGGTCGAGACCGATCATAAATACCCGTGACGAGCCCCATGCCGACGCAGAGCGTTTTCGGAGACTACATGTAATCGTCGGGGATTCGAACATGAGCGAGTACACCACGTTTTTGAAGATCGGTGCCGCTGCGATCATGCTCCGTATGCTCGAGGACCCGTCGGTTGTCCTTAGGGACCTGACATTGGAGAATCCGATTAGGGCCATACGGGAAATCTCCCACGATACTACTTGCTCGAGAAGGGTGAGGTTGGCCAATGGCAGGGAACTGAGCGCCCTCGAGATTCAGAGCGAATACCTTGAAAGGGCTATTCGCTATTCAGAGTCGCAAGGTCTTCCACCCGAAGAGATGAATGCCCTTTCGATGTGGACGGAGTGCGTGGAGGGCCTAGCGAGCGATCCAGGCAAACTATCGACGAAGGTCGATTGGGTCATCAAACAGAATCTCATCGATTCCTACAGGGTCAAAAATTCAGTTTCACTAGCACATCCTCAGGTAGCTCTTTTAGATCTCCAGTACCATGATATTTCTAGGGAGCGGGGTATTTTTTATCGACTTCAGAGGGCTGGCCTTTGTGAGCGCGTGACCGATGATGATTCGATAGATAAGGCGACGGAGTTTGCCCCCGAGACCACCCGAGCCAAACTTCGGGGAGAATTTATACGGCAAGCAAAGGATAAGAGGCGCGACTTTACCGTTGATTGGGTTCATCTGAAGCTTAACGATCAGGCCCAACGGACGGTAATGCTAAAAGACCCCTTCAAGAGCGAAGACGAAAGAGTAGACAGGCTAATTGAAAGCCTGTAGGAGATGTTTTGAATCAACCACCAGAAAGCTCATCCCCAGAGGAACAGAATCCCGCAGATTCGAATCCAGCGGATATTCTTCAGCCGTTAGTTGGAGAAGAAGCCGCCAACGAATCGGTAACCAGGGATCGGTTACTTGGAGACGGGTCTACGAATACTCCCGGAGTTCGCACTCACCGGGCGACAAGAAAGTCGAACCGTACGCGAGTCATTAAGGAGTGGACGGCTCTCGTTATCGTTGCAGCCGTCGTGGCCCTCGGAGTTCGGACATTTGTATTTCAGGCCTTTTTCATTCCTTCCGGGTCTATGCTTCCCACCCTTCAGATCGGCGATCGGATTCTCGTTGATAAGCTGAGCTACGACCTCCACAAGGTAAATCGTGGCGATATGATCGTTTTTCGGACGCCGCCCGCAGATACCGGCGATCCGGGCATTAAGGACCTCGTGAAGAGGGTTATCGGGTTACCAGGGGAGAGGATTTCTTCCTCTGGAGGATCGGTTTACATAAATGGGAAGAAGTTGCCCGAACCGTGGCTTCCGCCCGATACCAAGACTTTCGGTATCACACCTCAAACTATTCCGGCAGGAGAAGTATTTGTAATGGGTGACAATCGTGGCAACTCTAAGGACTCCCGAGTATTCGGCCCGATTTCTGAGAAGCTCATAGTGGGAAGGGTGGAGCTTATTTTCTACCCACTTTCCCAGTTCCACCTCTACTGGTAGAGACACCCATGATGGACATGTGGGCTGTTTGGAGAAATCCCTAAAAAAATCGTCGATTATGCCGATACAGTTAGTGGATTTAGGATGATGCAAAGCGAAGGGAGTCGCAATGCCAATAATTAGGGCGACCTGTCCTACCTGTGGCGACGTGGAGTTTTCTCCGAGGCTGCTCAAGGTCATGGTCTGTTCTACCACTGGCGAAGCTTCTTACGGTTTTAAGTGCCCCGCTTGTGAGTTACTCGTATCAAAGCAGACAGACAAGCAAGTGGTTGAGCTACTCGTAAGCACTGGGGTAGCGGTCTCCTTTTGGTCGCTTCCCGAGGAGCTCTATGAGCAACACACCGGTGCGCCTATTGGATTCGATGACTTGATTGAATTTCATTACCAACTGCACTCTGGCAACTGGAGTGAGCTACTCGAAAACGAGATGAAGAACCTTTCCCCTCACTTTGGCTCCGAAGGCGAGTAGCTTTTCAGCGGTCCATACTTATTTTTATTACCCAAAATCGGAGTAGATATTGCTTCGCTTGTTTAGTCAGGTGATCTACTGACAGAATCGGTCGATATCTAACCCGTAGTTCAGGTTCCTGATTCAAGCCTCAAGCAGCCTACCAGCGCATTTGTGGTAATCGAAGCGAAAAGTTATGACTACATGCATCCCAGACGGTGCGAAACACCCAAGAGTTCGAATGCTTGTTTCTGAAGTGTCGTTGGAGTTGTTATTACGACAAAGTCAGGGAAGTCTTCGTCGTTTGGTTTTATACGGTTTGAAACGATGGTGGAAAGGTCCCTCAAGAGACTCTTGAAGCTGTGTACCGGTTGGCCATCGTCGGTGCATTTGGTATGAATCTTTCTAAGTGCCCCATCTGAGCGCAGTGCGGGAGCTACTGGGCTCGTGCGCTTTTTCAAAGCGGCTTCTTTGTCGTCGTCTCGGAAAAGCATGGGGGCCAGTTTTTGCTCCATGTGGTAGCTGACGTAGTAGGAGAGCATCCTTAGAAATACATGGGCCCTTACCCGGTCTTCGGTTCTATGCCTTCTCGGCCTTATATCGAGGTCGGTATTGAAGGCCCTAAAGGCCCTTTCCACGTGTGAGAGTGACTTGTAAGAGGAGACGACCTGTTCGGTCGTGAGTGATTTCGAAGACACGCTGGTTCGAAGCACGTATACCCCATCGAGTGCCTTCTCTTTGGCGATCTGTTCCTCTTTTCTTTCGTATTCGAAGGAATCATCTGTAATTGTGATCGCAAAGTGCTTGGCCATCTTGTAGTGGTTTTTAACTTTGCCAACTTTTAGGGCTATCTGGTCTTTGCCCCTCAGTGGTCTCTTCTCTCTTTTGGTGGCAGATGCTATCTTTTTTAGTTCAGCTTCTGTCGCTTTTAGAAGCGACTCACGCTTTGTCTTTCTTTCGGCGGCCAAAAAGGGGTTCTTGCAGGCCACCAGGCGCTCACCGGGATATTCGGGGTGGTCTATCTCGAATAGGCCTGTTTTGTCAAACAGCGAGAGTTGTATAGCACCCTGCTCCACCAGTCCTTTTATCTCCGGTGACCTAAGTGCAGTTAAATAATCAAGCTGACCCGGGATGACATCAGTATCAATCCGTGCCCTGGTCAACATTCCACGGTCTCCCACTGAACCTGCCCAGAGAAAGCAGACACTCGTGATACCAAAGCGCTCCTTTATCTTCTCTATCTGAGACGGAATGGTCTTTGGATCAGCGGTATTGCCGGCGAAGACCTCTATGGCAATAGGAACACCCTCAAGTGAGGTGAGTAACCCATAGACGATCTGGAGTCTCCCACGTACTCCATCTTTTGGGTGTCCAATTACGCCAAGTGGACAGGTCTTACCTTCAAAGGCTGCGGCAGAGGCGTCGTATAGAACTAGTGTTGCTGCTTCTAGATGCCTGTGGGCGAGTTGGTCTTCTATGTCTTTTTGACGAAGCAACAACTCATCCATTGCTCCATAGAGTTCATTGACATCTACAGATCCGAGTTCGAGTACCTCGCCAAGGGAGGAGCTTGCGGTATCTGATCTAAGGGCTCTTGAGATAGAGAGCTTGGAGTCGGGATCGATCACCTGGGAGACGATCATCGAAAGAACAAGCCTTCGAAAACGAGAAGGTACCACGTCTATCAGTGAATCGAGCCCGAGATTCTTTATCATTCCAAGCACCGCTGCTACGTGTCCGTGTGGGAGAGAGCGGATGATGGAGAAGCTGTCCTCGATTGAATGCTTTGGAGGAAGGCCCTTGAGTACAGCCGATAGTGCATCGACTTTTTCTTGGGGCCAGTGAGAAAGGTTGGAAAGCGTACGGTTCTTGACCTTGCCGTCTTCACGATAGCTCTCACGGAGCAGTATCGCAGGAGGTGAGCCCCGATTAGGAACCTTTGCTACGTACATGTCGACAACTATATCACATAGATCTAACTATGGCAAGTACTAGCTGGCATATAAATAAACTATAAACCACAATACATGACTACACATTTAGCAATTTCAGACATAGATTCGCTGCTCAGAATAATAAAACACTCTCTATTGGTCGTTAAGGTACCTGAACTACGGGTTAAAGCAAACTACTATCAGCCCTGCTGAGCCTGGTATCTGTATGACAGAAATTGCGCAAAGCTATCGTTCGCCTCGACAGATCAACGCAAGGTCGCTCAGCGCACTGAACGGTGATATTTCGTGTTTCCGACTACGAATCAGTTTCCGACCAGTTT
>JAKBHQ010000078.1 GCA_021836665.1 Thermoplasmata archaeon | reverse complement strand
GATGGAAATTCTCCGACTCAAACAAGTCGTTGACCATGCGAAGGGTAGAGCTTAACTCAGACGGACCAAAACGAAACCTGATACCGAAGTCGCCACCCCAACCATATACCTCCTCCGACCCAGATACCTCAAGATTTTGGTGGAATGACGTCGGAGTTCATCAAAATCTGATCTTTCCAGTACACCCAGATCCAATTTCTGGAATGCACTGCTGGCATCAGGCGGTAAGCGTGGAGAAGGCCCACCCTGGTGATGAGTTCGGCGAAGTTCACGTTGACCTCGATAAATCAAAGGCCGTCTTTGAAAGGTGGCTAAGGATGACGAAAACGGCCTATGAAGTATCTCCCGACGGCACACGAAGGCCCAGATGGCTAATGAGGCCGCTGAAGCCGACTAAAAGGGCCAGTCAACTCCAACCCACAGACTCGCCACGATGACCACACAAGGATCTGCGACCCTCGTCGCCCAGGCTGAAGTGGCGATGGCGTTGGCGGAGGTGTCGGAGGGAGTCGTCCCCTCTCAGGCACTGCTAGACGCCCTAGGAATGGACATCGAGGAGTGTGGCATCACAAACACCATCCTGGTAAACGAACTACCCCCATTTGCCTCGATATACCTATCGCAAGACGGAAACATTGGCGGGCAATCGCACGCCGAGATTGCTGGCTTCTACCTAGCCATTTCGGCAAGAGTACCCCCCAACCCCGACTACCTGTCTTCACTCCTCTATCTGTTAGGACAGATACTAAAGAAGGAGGCTGAATTCCTCGACATCGACATCGACACGCCCAGGGCCCAGGCGATTGAAAATGCGAAGTTCACCTTGGTGCGCGACCACCTCGCACCCTGGCTCGTCCCCTACTTGCTGAGGGTAAAGCAGCTTTCCGGTTCCGAAAACCCAGTCTGGGTAGAACTTGGATTGGACTTAATCTCCTCGATCCTCCGTCCTGGAATCCCTCGATCACTAGAGAGAGACCTTGACCAGCCGACCCAAGAGCCAATCCAAGCCTTCGGTGATTCGGCAGAATTCATCACCTGGGTAACCACCCCGGCGCTATCTGGAGTAATTGTTGCGCCAGCTGACTTAGCAAGGATGGCCAGAGACCTAGGGCTAGCGACAAGAATAGGCCGAAAAAGGTTCGTTTTAGAGGGACTTACACAACAAGATGGACGTGCAATCCTCGGCGCGTTTGATCGATTTGTCGCAACCCAAAGGGATCTCTACCTAGCAAGATCTGCCGAGTTCGACGTGCTACATTCGTGGTGTTACAGGTCGGTCACCACCCAAAAGCGAATACGGGCCACCCTAGAGATGGAGTAGCGAGCTACGCGAGGCCGACAACCATAAAACCAATCGAGGCATTACCCCAAGATCTCATCGAAACTCCTTCCACTCTCGCCGACGACCAGCTTTGGAAAACTTAGCAAAGTGCTGCACGATAAGTCGGACTTAGCAGTCCGTTGCCCATCGACCTTGAGGGCATGGGGTATTCCAGGTCGTGCTGTATAAGAGCCATGGCAAAGGATTAGCAACCAGGATTGATTTGCCTTGCATTATGATTTAGCAGTGCCTCGAAAGTCCCTAGCGGCCTGCCTAATCGTCAAAAATGAGGAGACCCATCTACCGGGTTGCTTAGCGTCTGTAAGGCCCTTCGTAGATGAGATAGTCGTATACGACACCGGCTCTACCGACACTACCATTGAGGTCGCCAAACTCCTCGGTGTCAAAGTCGTCCTGGGGTGGTGGGACGATGACTTCGCCGCCGCTCGCAATAGGGCCCTCGAGCATGTCGGGTGCGAATGGGTAATCAGCATTGATGCTGACGAACTACTCGAGGGTGATCCATCTGAACTAAGGTCACGAATCGATTCATTTCAAAACGAAAATCTCCTATCGCTAACCGTCCGGTACAAGTGCGCAGATGAAATCGGCGGAGACTATGACTCTCCGGTTATTCGGATCTTTAGGCGCGCTTCGAGCTCGTGGAGGGGTCAAATCCACGAAGAACTTATCGAGAATGTAGCTAGCCCCCACGCGCCAAGAGCCCTCGACTTTGAGGTCGCCCACATCTTGGATCTGAGCTATCAAGATTCAAAGTCGATCGCAGCCAAAGCCACGAGAAACATCGCAATCTGCGAAAAAGAGCTCGCCACCTTGGTTCGCTCCCACGCAAGTGATTTGGACTTTTACCGACTAAAACTTCAGCTTGCACGCTCCTTGATAGGGGCCAATCGGTCGGACGATGCCATCGATGCCCTCCTAGAAATCAAAGAGAATTTGTCGGAGGGAATTATCTGGCAGATCGCTACAGAGTTTCTTGCTCGAATTTACCTCGGGCGTGGTCATGCCGAAGAGGTGATTTCCCTCGCCCAAGAGCTCCGGACTGCCAGCCCTTTCACCCAGTACGCAGATTGGCTGGCCGCCCAGGCATGGGTCAAGCTTGGTGGCTTCGACCAGGCGTATCGGCTAGTCGCCCCGCTTAGCTTGCTAATCGACTCACAGATGCACAACTACGGAACCGGCAGACTCGAAGAGACCAAGGGGCTAATCTGCGGTCTTTGCAACCGAGTAGACGAAGCAGTTGATCACCTATGGTCGGCTATTTTTGACCACGGACTGGCAAGCGGGAACCTGGGCATTTTGTTTGGTTTGGTCCGCGAGTCGCACCCGGGAAAATTTGATCGACTCCTGAAGCTAGCCAAGGACAGATTCCCGGAGGAATTCGAGTTGATCAGCGGGCAGGGAAAAGGTTGACAACCAGGTTTGACTTATAGCAAATCAGACCTAATATGCGCTGACCCGGCACCGCTACACCAGGCGCCTTAGTGGCGTCTCGGCCTCTAGCCAATTCTCCCACGAGGGAAGCTTTGTACCGAAAAAGCGAGATATATCCTCCGGTCTCTCCGGCTTGGCCATCAAATAACCCTGCACACTGTCGCATCCAAGGTCGACCAACCTCCTCAACTGCTCTGCGGTCTCAACCCCTTCGGCCACCGTCTCCATTCCGACGCTACGTGCCAGGTCGCTAATTGCCCTGACGATGGCGAGTGCCACTTGGTCAGAGGAGACGTCGTCCACGAACGCTTTATCGATCTTTAGGATATCGGCAGGAATCTTGCGCAGGGAACTCATTGAGGAGTATCCCGTCCCGAAATCGTCGATTGCAACATGAAGTCCTCTGTCAAGCAAGGAAAGTAGCACAGAAGACTCCTGGGACAATGCGACGCTTTCGGTAATTTCAAGGATCAGGTTGGTCGCACATAGTTCGCTCTTCACGAGGAGCTCTTCGAGGTCTTTGACGAACTCGGGATCTCGTAGTTGGATTCCAGAAACGTTGACACCCATGGTAAGTGGGGGTCCATCGGGTTCGATATCTAACCACTCCCCAAGCTGTCTGCACGCCTCATGTAGCACCCACCTACCGACTGGAACGATCAAGCCGGTCTCTTCGAGGGTCTCGATAAACTCCACCGGACCAACTAATCCCCTGGTCGGATGCTCCCACCTGATAAGGGCTTCGACGCCAACCACCGTTCCCGATTGCAGGCCAACCACGGGTTGATAGAACAGCACGAATTCACCGTTGTCTACCGCCCGAGCGAGGTCCTCTCTAAGAACAGCCCTAGCTGCGAAGTCGCTTCGAAGAGTCGAACTCCATTCTAGGACCTCGACCCCTTCGGCCTTTGCTGCATGCATCGCCATATCTGCGTCATTTACTAGGGTCTCTGAGACCTCGGGTCCTTGGGCTGCGAAGGCTATTCCGATACTCGCCTTGATATGGACAACCTCCCGTCGCGCCTCGCCATCGGATGCCAGCACGTTTACAACAAAGGGCTTACCCATAAAGTGCTGCATACGTTGGGCAACCTCAAGTGCAGCCTCTTTGTCCTGTAGGTCTAGCAGGAAAACAGCAAACTCGTCCCCGCCAAATCTAAAACAACTCTCCGCCTCGCAAGCTGCGCTTTGCACTCGGCTTGCGACTTGGCGAAGAATCTCGTCACCAACTTGGTGACCAAAGGTATCGTTGATGAGCTTAAAGTCCTCGAGGTCCAACAGCAACAGTGCCGCAGACACCGACTCTTCTCCAGTTGGGCCCGCAAGACGGCCGTCAAGGGAGTCCCTTACGACTTGGGAAAATAGCGCCCGATTCCCAAGCCCGGTCAAGGAATCGTGAAATGCCTCAAATAGTCGACCTTGGGCCTGAGCATGGACGATATCGAAACTATGGCCAAGGATCAGAGCGACAATGTCGATCGACACCATTTGAACCACGTGCGCCCAGCTCAAAATAGTGTTTGGAGCGTGGTCGAGCATCAGGTCGACGATCACCAACAAAGTCACCCAGGCGGCGGTCGCCATCGAACCACTTAGGCCAAAACTGTAGGCAGCGATGGTTATCGGGATGAGGTAGGCGCTAAGAAGAAATAGGAGGAGGACCGCAGAAGAGACACCGGAGTGAGAATACGACTCCAACAGCTGGTGAGTAAGAAAAATCAACGCAATGGAGGCCTGAATCACCCAAAAACGCTTACTTGCAAGCAACTTAGGGTGCCAAGCGACAAACCTAGAAAGCCCCTCCCTGGACGCCCTCTTCGTCATAGCCTGATCCTTCCAAAGGGATGTCCTATCCCTAATATCTACTGAAATAGTGCCGCCACACCATGGCTCGTCAAATGCAAGCTGCATGTCCCTCGGGAAAACCGGAAGGGCAAGTAGACAACATAGCTACTATCCGCACTTTGTTATGAAACCAAAAACCCCAAAAACAGATGACTTAAGTCTCTTATTTAAAAAGCTCCAATGGGAACCGCTTTGTACTGCCAGAACAGGTTACCGCAGTAAATCCGAAACTGAATAAAACAAATTAACTATCGGAATACTGTGGCTTTAAATAAGCGACAAGGGGAGATACACCTTCAAATTCAAAATTTACAACGAGGAGGGGGCCTTTGTACTCTACGGACCTGCTACAAAGTATCCTCCTGGCTTAGTCTTAGGCAACTTGTCGGGCAACTTGGAAGGTTAAAGGTTGCAAACTCTAGAACCCGGGGCGGGATGGTCAGCCAGATAGAAGTCCACACCCGGCCAATTCCAGTGGCCGGGACTCGAAATGGTCGCAGTAGTTATAGAACATTACTGAGTTAAAAGTCCGTTTGCCCGGTCCGAAGGCAGCGATATTAAGGTCCGCTGTGTCCAAGGACTCTTGGCCCACTCAAGGAGTAGGTTAAATACATTTTTCGAGTTAGCCTCCACGTCGAATCCGTCGTCGGCCGAATGGCGAAGTACCTTCTCTGCCAACTCACATAACTCAATATCTATTTATCTCGAACCATCAGCGTTGGGCATCGGTTTCTATTACGCACCCATTAGAAACTACATCGAAGGCCTTCGCCAGCACCTCCACAACCACCCCCGGGGCGAGTCCTCCTTCACGACTTATGCTCCTCGCCGCCTCGAAGGTCGTTCGCATCGCCGCAATTCCGCACCTAGCCGAGACGACGGCTACGACATCCGAATCGGCGAGTCCGGGGTTGATTGCTCTAACTTTAACCTTCATGGATGCGACTATCCTGGCCTCCCAGTTCAGGAAGATCTTTGCCACTCGAGTCGCCGGAACGGAGTCACTCAGGGCCGGCAATTGAAGGAGCAGCGACCTTTCTCCACCTCTACCCTCAGCCAGAACTTTCTTGACCGACTCCATAAGGCTTTCAATCGGCTGCTGGCTGGGCGGGCTTAGCTCGAGCTGCGTAGCGATCCGATCCAAGAAATCAACCAAGTCAGGGAGTAATAGGTCCTCTTTGGATTCGAAATAGCGGAAAAAGGTCCGTTCCGAAACATCCGCCAAGTCCGCAATCTGACCTACCGTAGTGTTCTGATAACCGTTTGTTCGAAAGAGCTCACCGGCCGCTTCGAGCAGTGCTCGCCGGGTATCGGCCTTTTTTACCTCTCGCCTATTGGTAACGACTTTCTGACTCATCATCGAACATGCTACAGTGCATCAAATAACTCCAATTCTTTATGGCATAGATGTCAAGTGGCAGCCCTGCCACTTTTACTGTATACTGGGACCGTCCGGTTACCTTATCCTTCACATCAGGAGCTTAAATGAGCAAGAAGCCAAGTTCATTAGAGCAAATAGGTCGGTTCTCAGCCCGGCACCCGGTGATCGTCATTTCATCCTGGATACTCGTCGCCATAATTACCTTCTTCGCACAGAAGGCTTACGGCGGAATCTACCAAGATAACTTCAACCTCAAAGGAACTCAGTCCTACCAAGGACTATCCCTGCTCTCAAAGAGTGACAAGGCCGCCTCCGGATACGGCGGACTAGTCGTCATCCACGCATACAAGGGCACCATCCCACAGCAGAGTGCCGCTGTTTTGCAGTCGTACTCAAACCTTGCAAGCCTGCCGGACGTACTTTCAGTCTCAAACCCACTTGCGGCTAACTCCCCAACTATGTCCAAGAATCAGACGACCGCATATTTCAACATTAACTTCTCGGTAGTACCTAAGTCCCTCGGCACTGGGTATCTAAATTCGCTTTATGCCGCGACCCAACCGATGAAAAAGGCTGGACTGGAGGTGGAATATGGTGGCGGACTAGACCAGTTAACCCGCCCTACCACGAAGGATATTGGGTCTGAGGCGATCGGATTTGGTGTCGCACTTGTGGTATTGCTGATAAGTTTCGGCACCGTAGCAGGGTCGATTCTTCCATTGCTAACCGCCTTCCTATCGGTAATAATCGGGTTGAGCCTCCTTGGATTAGTAGCGGCAGTAGTAACCTTTGGAACCGTCTCCCCGACCCTTGCCGTCATGATCGGCTTAGGGGTCGGGATCGATTACGCGGTATTTTTGACAACCAGATTCCGCCAGAAGATCATCGATGGCTTCGATCCCATTTCGGCTGCGGGAGCAACCGTCAAATCGAGCGGACACGCAGTCTTAGTCGCCGCTACGAGTGTGTCGATAGCGCTATTTGGGCTGTACGGTTCTGGTATCGGATTTATCGGACAGCTCGGATTTGCTTCGGTCTTTGGAGTTGTCACCGCAGCAATCGGGGCGATGACATTGGTGCCAGCCGCTCTCGGTCTGATTGGCAGAAGGATCGACCATTTCAAGGTCAGAAAACCGGTTGCAGAGGCGTCGGGCGGCACAGAAAAAGATGGCTGGTACCGCTATGCGCTAAATGTAGCTCGCCGACCTTGGATCTTCCTTATTGGCGGCGTCATATTGATGGTCATCCTTACCATCCCACTGTTCTCGATGAGAATCGGTCATATCGGCGACGGTGCTGACCCGACAAGTTTCACCGACAAGCGAGCGTATAGCCTGATCTCGACGGCGTTTGGCCCCGGTGCAAACGGTACCTTCCAAGTCGTGATCGATATGGCTGGCACAAAGGTGAGCGCAAGCCAGCTCGAGGAAAAACTCTACACATCTTTAACTTCAACTACCGATGTCGCACGGGCATCTCAACCGACGCTCACACCCGACGGAAAGCTAATAGTGGCGACCGTGGTGCCTATGACAGATCCACAAAGTTCGCAAACCACCACCCTCTTCAACACCCTGCTCAACACCACCGTCAAGCAAGTCACCACTGGAACTGGGGCAACGGGTTATGTGACCGGGGGAACGGCATCACAGATTCAGTTTTCCCAAACTCTGGCATCAAGGCTTCCGATAATCATCCTCATCGTCGTACTTACGGCTTTCTTACTCATCATGTCGACATTCAGAAGCCTCATCTTGGCAATCAAAGCCGCAGCTTTGAATCTGTTGAGTATCTCTGCAGCCTACGGAGTAATCACCGCCGTCTTCCAATGGGGATGGGGGCGTAGTCTCCTTGGTGTCAGCGAAAACGTGCCGATCGAATCTTACGTTCCGATGATGATGTTCGCAATAGTCTTTGGACTCTCGATGGACTACGAGATTTTCCTGCTCTCCAGGGTCAAAGAGAGCTGGGATATCACTAAAGACAATTCGCTATCGGTAGCCAAGGGCATTTCGAGCACTGCAAGGGTTATTACCGCAGCTGCTCTAATTATGGTGAGCGTATTTACCGCATTCGTCGGCTCGCCCGAAGTAGAGATCAAGATGATCGCAATAGGCCTAGCGACGAGCGTACTAATCGATGCCACCGTGGTCCGATTACTACTCGTCCCCGCAATCATGAACATCCTAGGGCCCAAGTGTTGGTATATACCAAAGTGGCTAGATCGAGTCTTACCACACATCGAAGCCGAAGGGGCAGAAGATGAGGATCACCGGGAGCCTTTGACCGACGAGGCGGCTCAGTTGGCTTTAGAGGGAGATGAAAGCCGCGCTCCTTCACAAGAGGTTGAGACCTCAGCGACAAACGGCTAGTCTTCAAGCAGTCGTTGGATCCAACAGCCCATTGCAACTAGCCAACGCGCCATTGAGCGCTATCGTGGGACTATAAGGACGATCCGACAAGATGCGGTGGGCAAGTCGCTGTTGACAGATCAAGAGGATCTGCCCACCGACGATAAAGGGAGCTTAAGGGGTGGTTTTGAGCTACATCGGTCAAAACTCCGCCGTGGTCGGGCACCCAATAGGCTGCGCTTAGCCCTCAATTTTTAAGAAGGTGACCCATGGGAGCAAGCTTGCGAGCCAACAAAACTCCAAAGTGGACCAATAGGTCATGGCACCTTGAGCTTGCTAGTGAGCGAGGACGCTGGACTTCATGGCTGACAGCGTTAGCGTTTTTACTTGCTGGCTGCACTATAGGGACTAACAATACACAGGGGAGTGCACCTCCGACCTCCTCGCAGAAGGGTACTCACGGTACCGGGGCAAAGACCGAGGTACAATGTCCCTTCAGTTACGCTTTCACCCAGGTGACCCAGTCGAATACCGGAGCCATCTCTGGTTGCTACCGGATTCCACCAGCTAACCCCGGACCGCTCACTCTGGCTATTGAGAGCGGCCCAAACTTCAAGTCGTCCATTAATACAACCGGCTCCTCTCAGCCTAAGGTCGCCTTGGATAAGCCGAAAAATCCGGTCATTGCGGGTAAATCCATCACCATTTTCGGTTCTTACGTCGGCTCGACTCCGAGCGGACACCTCCCCCGCCACGCCACGGCATGCTGGGGAGGTTGCTCAAGCGGCCTCCATGAGGACGCTGTCCCGGTAACCCAGCTAGGTGGGGGAAGGTTTAGCTTCGTTCTACTTACTCCTGGCGCACCTTGGGTGCAAGGTAACGGAGTACATTCCTTGGTCTCGGGAAGCTACAGAATCTCGCTAACCTGCCTCTCCTACTATTCAAGGGGTTGCGAATACGGCCCAGCTCAGGGGGGTGTAAGAGTCGACCTACGGGTAATTCACCCGATGATGTGCAGTAAGGGATGTTCAAAGCTAACCGCAAGCCCTGGGGAAGCCCTACCCGGGGAAGTCGTGAAAATTACTGGGTTCTCTCCGGTCTATGAGATCATTGGCAATAATCCGGTCGCGCCAAATCTGACAGCCTTTCCCGGAAAGGAATCGGTGCAGATTCCAACGGTTTCCACCTTCGCCAAACCCTACGCCACCGAGACAATACTCGCCAAAACAACATTGACGGTCAAAAAGGGAACCAGCTGGAGCGACCTGAAGGCCATTACCGGGCCAAGCTCAATAGGGATATCAGACCAAAACACGATAGCTAGCATTTCGGGCAGTCCCGGGATAACCGCATACTGTTCTCAAACTGGGCTGATGATCTCGACGGATTCAGCAAAGACCTGGACGAAAAGCCCGCTAAATGGGATCGCTGGAGTGATCCAATCCCAGCGGCTTTCACCACTAGCCTTTCAACCGCCAAACTGCTACCAGGTCGCCCTCGAACCTGGGTATTCAGCAAGCCTCTTCACAGCTTTCCCTGTCACCCCATTTAGCCAGCCCGCTCCACCGGTCTACCTCGATCCCCTATATTCGACCGACTCGGGATTGAACTGGAAATCTGTCCCGATACCTAACGGCCTTACCCCGATCGACTTCTCAGCATTCATAAACAGAGGATCTGAAATCGAAGCCTACTTCACCCGTCCCAACTCGCTAGTTGGGACTATTGAAACGACCATT
>JAKBHQ010000203.1 GCA_021836665.1 Thermoplasmata archaeon | reverse complement strand
TGTGCCCTGCCGAGCACGCAGTCGGGGTCTGGTGCATCGAGGCCGGCTCCGGTGAAAAACTTAGTCGACATGCAGCCGCCCTGACAGGTCTGATATGCTTCGCAGGATTGACAAGAGGTCGGTCCGTTAGAACTTCTCATCGATCTGAAGAGTTCGGAGTTGCTCCAGATTTCACGAAAGCCACCCGGGTCAGATATGTTTCCAGCTCGAAACGTCTCGTGGATAGTAAAGGGGCAGGCGTAGACGTCACCGATTGGATCGACTAGGCACACCACCCTCCCGGCTCCACAGATGTTCAAGCCAGCAAGCGGACTTCCTAGCGGGCTTAGATGGAAAAAAGAGTCGCCGGTCAAGACGTCAGGGTGTAAGCGGAGCCAGTGGTAGAGCGAGGCATTATCCTCGGCCGATGGGTTGAGGTCGCCAAATACCAGCGATCCTCGACCCGACGGCCGTAACCTTGTAACACGTAATTCGGCGTCGTAAAACTTAGCGAGCCGATAGAGGTCATCCAACTCCCTTACGTTGCTCTTGGTTGCGACTACCGAAATCTTGAAAGATCTGTTGCCATAGCTCTTCAGGGTATCCATGGCTCGCAGCGCTTTTTCGTACGAGCCGACACCTCGGACCAGATCGTTAGATTTTTGGTCCGGCCCGTCGATGGATATCTGAATGTCGGTGTATCTGAATCCTTTGATTGCACTTGCGAAATCTCGATCAATGAAGGCACCATTTGTCGAGAACTTGACACCAATGCCAATTGAGTCTGAGTGGCGGAGTATCTCGAGAAAGTCTTTCCTGGTGGTAGGCTCTCCGCCACCGATATTAATGTAAAAGACCCCCATTTCCCTGAAGGTATCGACGAGAGCGAGTGCCTGGGCGGTGTTAAGTTCTCGAGGGTCCTTTAATCCCGATGCCGACAGGCAGTGTATGCAGGACAAGTTGCAGGCATAGGTGATTTCCCACGTCAAGCAGATTGGGGCGGAGAGGCCACCTTTTAAGATCTCTTTCGCTGCCCGACTAATTCGTGGGATAGCATTAGCTGGCTTCACGGAGTACCCCCCGAGATAGCAGTCCGTTGAGAGCGTCGATCATCCCGCTGCGCACCTCGTCCCCTTCTACCAGGCGCATCGCACTTGCAAGGCACTCGCCTGCATTCATCGCCTCGATAACCGATAAGACTCCTTGACCGGTGATTAGAACTAGTTGGCGGGTTAGCTGGTTGTAGCTGATCGCCCCAAAGGGCTCCTTTCTGATGGAAACGCCGTCTGCTAGGCGGTACCGGAGTGTTGTTTCTATCACCTACTAGTAGACACCACACATTCCATCAATCGATATTTCGAAGATCTCTATCTCTGAGAGGTCGCAATTAGCTTCATTTTCGGTTCTGGTCGCCACGCCGTTGGTCTCCTGGTCGGGGCGGCTAACGGTTGGTAAGTCAGTCTCTTTGGTCATGTTCAAATCCTAACCAACTAGCCGATGGTAAATGGTTCAGGCCGGTTAGTAAAAGGTTAGTTAAAGTCGAAGAGTATCTTGCCTTGCGAGCCCCCCGACTCGAGGAGGGCATGTGCGGCGGGAGCATCTCCTGGCTTGAAGATTTCGGCGATCTGGAACTCTATTCCCTGTTGGAGTAGGTCGACCGCCCTCTTCAGTATCGGCTTGACTTCGTATGGTCTTTGATTGCGAAGGTTGGAGAATGAGTATCCAATAATCGACCGCGAAGTAGGGTGGAGCTTGTTTGAGGGAATTATCCCCGGTTCACCAGACGCCATTCCGTAGACGACGCTGCGACCGAATGGTGCAAGCATTCTAGAGTCCTGATCGAAAGTCCAGCCAGCGATTGAGTTGAAGATTGCATCCACTCCGACTCCGTCGGTTTCGCCTAGGACTTCTTCAGAGTAGTTATGAGCATTCTCTCCCCGATAGATTACGGTTGCTGAAGCCCCAAGGTCCTCGGCCCTTTTAGCCTTGGATGCTGAACCAACGAGAGCCAAAATCTTTCCCATTCCCATACGCTTCGAAAGCTGTACGAGTATCTGGCCGACCCCACCGGATGCAGCATATATCGCTACCTTTTCTCCCGGAAGGACCTTGGCCGCCCGCTCGAGGAGTTCTATAGCAGTGCAGGCAACTAGCGGACTAGCTGCGACCCTCGTAACGTCCAAATCGGTTGGGACAACGGCGACTAGTGCCTGTTTTGCAACTACGAAGTCGGCCTGACAGGCAGTAGCGAAGCCCATTACCCGCTTGCCAACGAGTTCTTGGGGTGTAGAGTCAGAAGGCTGCACTATCCCGGTGAAGTCGAGACCTCCCACGAAGGGCATTGAATCGGTTCGATATTGCCCTTTTCGGGCCATGATGTCGGCGAAGTTGAGCGAGGCGTACTCTACTTTTACTAAGACCTCGTCCGCTTTGGGGACCGGGACGGAGATGTCCTGGACGACTAGATTATCCGTCGAACCAAAGGCACTTACTTGTATTGCCCTCATCTTTTCGTGCTCCTTGAGGTGTTGCGCCGATGGAAATCAGCATTTTCTGCGCAGGATTGGCGAATCCCTCGCTTTTAGTTGCTCTTTCCACCCTAATACTCGGCCGATCGATGCATACCGGGACCCCCATTGGGGACCCCGAGGAGGAGTCAGGCCGAACACCGACACAGCTATAGGACCAAGTCAAAGGTGTAAAACTAATTCAATTTCGATAGGCTGCCTCGGTGTCGAACTAGCCGAATTCCCGGAGGACCCCTCATTTTGGCCGAGGGTGACTAGGCCCCGAGCGATCGGGGTTTCTCGCCTTCTGCTGGTCGACGAGAACCCGACCCGATGAGAGCCTTTTGACAATTATCTCCTTTCCGGGGGCCAAAAATGCAATTGTTTCTCGAAAGACTTAGTATTATTACCGATCGGTAAGTAAGGCGACCGGCTCGAGTATGTTCGCGGTATCTTGAGGGCGATCCAAAGGTTTAAATTTAGGAGGGGCCGTGTCTAAGGGACCACATGAAACCAGTTCGGAGATTCATCCGTTTGATCAGTCCGGAGTTCTTAGGAGTTCCGATGGAATCTTGCGATATCAGGAGATCGCCGCAACGTTAACTGAAATGATCCAGCGGTCGGTAGAGGAGTACAGAGACTCCGAAGCCCTAGTTGAGTTGGGTGGATCGAGGATCACTTTCGGAGAACTTTGGGATCGGTCGACCGCATGTGCTGGTGGGCTGGTAGAGAGGGGTTTGAAGAGCGGTGATCGGGTAACCCTCACACTCGGGGCTGGCGTCGACTGGGTAGTTGGATTTCTCGGGGTGATTTTTGCCGGGGGGATCGTCGTTCCGGTGAATACACGCCTTACCGAAAAAGAGGTTGAGTTTGTGATCTCCGACTCCGACGCTAAGTTTGCCATCGATACCAAAGAAGACCTCGTCGGGAATACCCATTACCTGTACCAAGACGCTCTTCCAACCGATCCCGCTGCAATCTTTTACACTTCCGGTACGACGGGATTCCCAAAGGGAGCTGTATTATCTCACGAGAATTTTGTCGCCACGGTCGAGAATTGCCGGAGAGCCGCCGGGCTTGAAAAGGGAGGGATGAGGAGCCTAATTTCGGTACCTCTCTTCCACGTGACGGGGTGCAACTCACAGCTAATGCCTGCGTTGGGGCTCGGAGGAACGAGTGTTATTATGCCGGGACTCGACCTAAATCTCTTTTTCCAGGCAATGCGCCAGGAGTCGATTAATTTGCTTCTTTCGGTTCCGGCGATTTATTGGTTGGTATTGAATACGCCAGAATTCTCCTCCTTGGAGGTGGGAGGCGTCAGCTGGGTGCTCTATGGGGGTGCACCGACGCCCCCGAACCTAGTCAAGGCGATACGCAAGTCGTTTCCGAATGCAAAACTTGGCAATGGGTTTGGTTTGACCGAATCTTCAGCGTTAGCAACCTTTTTGCCGGACCACTATGCCACCTTGCGACCCGAGACGGTGGGCTTTGCTGTGCCGGTTGTTGACGCAGCCATCTTTGAACCGGATCCAGATAGCTCCATAGGTGAACTTATGCTGCGAGGCCAGAGTGTTTCCCAGTCATATTGGAACAACCCCGTAGCGTCTGAGAGAACCTTCGTCAATGGTTGGTGTATGACCGGTGATATGGCTCGAATTGACCCTGAAGGTTTCGTTACTATCGTCGATCGAAAGAAAGATATGGTCAACCGAGGCGGGGAAAACGTCTACAGCGTCGAGGTGGAGAATGCCATTTCTGCCCTGCCCGGGGTATTTGAAGTAGCGGTCGTTCCGGTGCCCGACGAAGTCATGGGAGAGAAAGTTGGTGCAATCATATTTCCAATCCCTGGAGTAGAGCTAGATCCTTACCAAGTCGCAGAGAGCCTTAAAGGTGTTATCGCCGACTATAAAATCCCCGAATATATCTCGGTCTCCAAAGAGCCCTTGCCGCGCAATCCTGGGGGCAAGATTCTCAAAGGAAAGTTCAAGGGGAAGACTGACTGGAGTAGGGTTCGACTGAAGTCGAAGTAACTCCTCGACAATATTTACTCTCACCGAGGTTTACTCTCACCGAGGTTTGCACAGGGGAACTCTCGATGCTAGGACCATCAGGACCGAGGTTCATTGGACACCAGAAAGACATCGAAAAACTGATCAATGATGGTTTCCAGGGGCCATTCGCTAATTTTCTCGATTGTGGAAAGTCTGCTGATGCTCTGGCCGCAAGAGGGTACTTCTCAGTTGTGGCCCAACGCAGGTGAGCGGTGGGATTTTATGTTGCGAGGATCCACCACCGGCCAAACCGATCGTCTGTTTTCATATGCCCTTATCTCCAGCAGCGGGCTGTCCATTTCCACAATAAAAGGCGCCACAATAAAAGGTCGCTTATGTGGCAGCGGGTTTTTACGGGTGGAAGCTGAAAAAACATCTCAAAACTGCACGGCTCGGGTGTAAGGGTGGTGTAGATTGTGGCTATAGCAAACGTGAGACACAGTCTCATATAGCGAGACACCGGGGGGGAAGTTGAGCGGCTATTTACAATATCTTCGCTACGGCTACCATACGCTGATAAGCGAGTCACTCTCGCACATCGTCATTGTCGTGGTAGCGATGCTGGTTGCGTTTATTGTCGCCTCACTGCTCGGACTTCTGGCCTACCGACGCTCCTGGTTGGCTGAACCCCTACTTAGCATCACCAGCACCGCACTAACCCTTCCATCTTTGGCACTTTTTGGGCTGATGATCCCGATCTTCGGGCTCGGTTTTGTCCCTACGCTGATCGTCCTGGTGATCTATGCGGTGATGCCGATACTTCGTAATCTGATCACCGGACTGAATTCAATTTCTCCGGCGATCCTAGAGGCGGCGACGGGAATCGGGATGACGAGAACGAGGAGGCTCTTTGTCGTCGAGGTTCCGCTCGCATGGCCAATAATTGTCACTGGGCTGCGGTTTTCCTCGATGATGGTGGTCGGGGTAGCCGCCGTTGGTGCGTACGTGGGCGGTCCCGGATTGGGGGCCACCCTCTTCAACGGCTTGGCGGAGGTTGGCTCGAGGTCGGCGGTACCCGAGGTACTCAGCGCAACGATCATGATCCTTCTCATTGCTATTGCGCTCGATGGCCTTTTTTGGCTGATTTCTCGACTAACGGTTTCACCGGGCATTCGCTAGAAGACAAGGTAAGGGGACATGCAGGTGGCATTGGATCTATCACCACAAGAGGCATCACAGGTGGACTCCGGGGTAAAGCCCAGGCGATCCGCAATAGAACTTCGCGACGTGTCTAAGCATTACAAGGACGCTGGCGCACCGATAGTGGACAAGTTGACTCTTTCCATTGCGGAGGGGGAGTTCGTCGCACTGACGGGTCCATCAGGTTGCGGCAAAACTACCACGCTCAAGATGATAAATAGGCTCATTGAGCCGTCGAGCGGCCAGATTCTAATCAATGGCCTAGATGTCGACGATCTACCGTCGCACCGTCTCCGCCAGGGGATCGGTTATGTGATACAGAATGTTGGCCTCTTTCCGCACATGACGATAGCTGAAAATGTCGCGGCGGTTCCTCGCCTCCTCGGATGGAAAAAGGATCGTACGGCCAACCGGATAGACGAGCTCCTATCTATGGTGGGCCTTGAACCGTCAATGTACAGGGACCGCTACCCTCGGGAGCTTTCCGGGGGACAGGCACAACGGGTGGGTGTGGCGAGGGCTCTGGCCGCAGATCCACCAATTCTCCTGATGGATGAGCCCTTTGCGGCGGTTGACCCCATAACCAGAACATCGCTGCAGGACGAGTTTCTCCGTTTGCAACAGAGCATACGTAAAACGATCGTTTTTGTAACCCACGACATGGCCGAGGCCATGCGTCTCGCCGACCGAGTGGTGATCTTTGGGCCCCAGTCGAAGATCGCCCAGGTCGGCGCCCCTACGGAAGTCCTTTCAGCCCCGGCGGATGCATTCGTTTCATCGATGCTCGGTACGGGGCGGCTTGTGCAGCTCCTGTCTTGTGTGAAGCTTCGCGACGTTTCATTGGATCCGTGGCCGACTATTTCGGAAGAGATGGGGCAAGACGAGAGACTCGTAGCTTTAGCCGAGGCACTTGGGCGTGGAAAAGACAGGGTTTTGGTCCTCGACGAAGCAAAGAGGCCACGTTACTGGATCTATTTAGATGGCAACGGCGAGTCGATGAGGTTTGAGCTGGACTGTACGCTCGACTTAGAGGTGACTTCATTACGAGACGCTATAACGCAGATAGTGTACTGTCCCCACGACTGTGCGGTAGTGGTTGACGGAGACGAATCCTTCCAAGGGGTAATAGACCTAAAGGGCATTCGGAGGTCGCTGGCCCCCCTCGCCGGATCCTCAGCTTCGATAATTGGCGTCGACAAATGAGTATCTTTCCCACCTCAGTCGAGAACTTTCATCCCCTCGACCAAAAAGGCGAGGTACCTGGATTAGGTTCGTCCGGGTCTTCGTCGAAGCGAAGGAAGGTACGTAAGTTCGGCCACGTAGCATTCCGTCCCCTGATGTTAATTTTGATCCTGGCCATACTGGTGTTATACCTTCATAGCACTCAATTGGACAGTATCGATCGCCGCAGCCTCTACTGGTCGGTCATTAGATCAGAGCTGATCCAACAGCTGGGTCTCACCCTTATCTCGTCAGCGGTAGTTACCGTGCTTGCGGTCCTGCTCGGTATTCTGCTGACTCGTAAGAAGGCACCAGTGGCAAATAGCGTTGTCACCGCCCTGGCGACCCTGGGCCAAGCGGCACCCCCCGTCGGACTGATGATTCTCGCAGCGTTAGTGCTCGGAGTTGGGGCAAGGACCGCAATTTATGCCCTGATTATCTACTCGATTCTCCCCGTATTGCGTAATACGGTAACTGGACTGAACGGGTTAGACAAGTCCATCTTGGAGGCTGCGCGGGGAATCGGAATGCGTCCCATTCAAATCTTGGTAGGAGTTGAGCTTCCTTTAGCGGTCCCGGTGATCATGGCCGGGGTTAGGACTGCGATAATTCTAAACGTCGGAACCGCAGCACTGGCGACCTTTATCAACGGTGGGGGTCTAGGAACGATGATCACTACCGGAATCGCAGTAGATCGAACACCAATAATCGTGACCGGGAGCGTGCTGGTAGCTGTTTTTGCCCTCGCTTTGGACTGGGTAGTAATGGTCGCTGGCGAAGTCTTGTCCCCCAGCTGATCCAATTGCTAACGGCGATGTCCGGTCTCTTAAGAATTACTCCAATGAAGTTGTCCAGTGAAAGTTTCTAATGAATTTCTCTAATGAAAGGAGAATGAAATGGTCAAGTTGACCAAGCGTATTTCCCTAGGCAGTGTCCGTTTCAGATCCAAAGCGGCACTGACAGTCGGATCGATAGCTACGGCTTCCTTGATCCTCTCGGCCTGCTCCTCGTCCAGCGCTGCTAGTTCGTCCGCTACAACGTCCGCAGCCCCCGCCAACAGCATCGCTGCGAACTATAACCTAAAAGGAGCGAACATTACCGTTGGCTCGCTTAACTTTACCGAAGAGCTCCTTATGGGGTACATCACGGTTGACGCACTTAAAGCAGCCGGAGCTAATGTGACGTCGAAGCTCGACATCGCGGGCGTGGATACGATTCGCCAAGCGGAACTAGCTGGGAATATCGACATGTTTCCCTCTTATACGGGCACCGGCTGGGTAGTGTACCTGAAGCAGACCTCGTCGATTACTAACTCTGAGGCACTATTCCAGCAGCTAAATGCGATGGATAGGGCGCAGAACAAGATTGCGTGGATCGGACCATCACCCTTTAATGACACCTACGACGTAGCGGCAAATTCTGCAGTGGCGAAGAAGTATCACATCACAACTATTTCTCAGTTGGCAAAACTAGTGAAGACCAACCCGAGCGTAGCTACCTTCTGCTCTACTTCGAGCTTTGCGGTTAGGCCAGATGGACTACCCGGCCTTGAGTCGGCCTACGGATTTACCTTCCCCGGTGCTAACTTGAAGACAGAAGCACTAGGGCTCATCTATTCCAGCCTCGGTTCGGGTAGCCCGTGTAATTTTGGCGAGACCTACAGCACCGATGCGCGACTCGTTTCCAACCACCTAGTTGTACTAAAGGACACCAAGAAGTTCTTCCCGCTCTATAACGGTGCCGAGACAATTCGCCTGAGTGTGCTCAATCGATACCCGGCGATCGGCAAGTTAATGCAGAACGTACTATCGCGACTGACAACCCCGGTTATTACAGAGCTGAATTCGCAAGTGGACATCAATGGTCTACCAGCAAACGTAGTGGCGGCCAATTGGCTGAAGCAGCAGGGACTCGTATAGCTCAGCGTCCTTTGTAAAGGTAAGCCATCAGTTTTATCAAGTTGAGGAGTATTGGTTTGGGAGAGTTTGGCGAAAGCGACGAAATGCTGTCCGTAGGTGGGACAGAAAAGGGTGCGAAATCGGGTCACCTACTGGTGGAGAGTTTCATTCGACGCCTCCTTGAGGCGATGGATGATGGCTACGAAGTCCAGGAGGTGCTCGATGCCATCGATCCTGACCCAGCTCGCTATACCGATATCGATGAGGGCGGAGGGGTACTACCGGAGGTCTTGAGGCCCGTCGATGCCCTATTGAAGAATCTCAAACCCCTCGCTGGGTATCGACGTATTAAAAGCAGCAGAATTTCGGAATCCTCGCCAACCGCACGACCAGCTTTGGCGAGGACGGAGACCGGATTTGTCCTTGCGACTATACGTTGGACCGAGGGGGCGGGCGAGCAGATACTGGTCGAACAACTTGGCCGCTATGGCGAGAGCTTGGATGAGTCAGTGTCGGTTTCTGGAACTCCTGGTGATTGCCTACGCCCGTCGGTGGTTACCGACGCCGATGGGGAGCCATGGGTGTTTTACGGCTATCGCCGCAACCAAGAGATGGGTGTCTGGTATGTCAGGCATGACAGCGAAGGGTGGAGCCAGCCAAAACTGCTCAGTACACCCGGCGTGAGCGCATTTAATCAAGAAATCACGGTTCATAGCGACGGGCAAATCGAGTGTTGCTATCAGGAACTGGTCGATCGTCGCTTCGCCATAGTGACCAAGCGTTACTCATCAGGAGTCTGGTCCAAAACCGAGCGCCTGTCCCTCGAAGACGAGAGGAATGTTTGGGACCCAGTATTAGTCGCGCTCCCCGAGGGTGGTAGCTGCTATGCGTGGACAAGCTATGGAGACTCTGGGTACGTCACCGCTGTCTTGCTTAGGCGACCGAGTGACCCTGATCGACGATTTGTACTCTCTGACAAGACGGGTTACTCCCTCCACCCAAGCCTTGCGGTTACCGATGACGGAACGATATGGTGTGCGTCCGATCGGGTGATACTTGGTGGCCATGGAGGGTCTGGACCCACCAGACTGAGATCTTTGGAGGATTTGGGTAAGTCGGTAGCGGGCCAGACCAAGGCGGATGGTAGGGCAATTCCGGCCGACCTTTCACCAAACGTTACTGCGGATATCCAGGTCTATACCTTGAGCGCCGATTCGGACCAGTGGTATGAGCAGCCGAGACCCGGCGCAATGCACAAGATGTCACCTTCGGCACTGCCGAAGCTTTGCGTTGTCGACGGGTCCCAGGTGGTGGTCGCCTATCGCATCATAAGGCGCCTGCCGCTGATGCTTTATTACTGGGAAAGCGTCGTTCAAGTATTCGAATCCGGTGATTGGACGGGCCCTGTTCACTTCGAAGGAGGTGATGGGCCACTCGAAGAGGTAGCACTGGCATCAAATAGCGACGTTTTGGCGGTTGCCTGGAAGGAGGATGGGAGGCGGGAACAGAGCCTTGAATGGCAAGACGGTTTCG